>NZ_JBNGHF010000060.1:0-23756 GCF_050611805.1 Methylotuvimicrobium sp. | reverse complement strand
AGCTAGAGCTTCCTGAACAGGTTACCCAAGCTGGAGCTTGGGTAACAGCATAAAGACGGGGTTCGTAAGCCATGCGCGTCAAGCTAAAAACGGCCAACCCACACCATGCTATTTCCCAAGCTCCAGCTTGGGAAAGACACCCCGGAAGCTCCAGCTTCCTGAGACCGACACAACCTCCGCACATTCTCAATCAACCCCGACTCGCTCGTTCAATCTTTCTTGATTGTCGGGAAGCTAGAGCTTCCTGAACAGGTTACCCAAGCTGGAGCTTGGGTAACAGCATATTTTAGTTTTTGCGACTACGATTGGCCCCTGCTCGGACACTTGACTTCGGCAAGCTGAAGCATCTTGCTAATCAGGATGTTTTTTTTGCCGTTTGTGGGAGCCCATGATGGGTTTCCGCTTCGCTGCTACCCATCCTACAGAGCTACTGCGCTACCAATTGATTACCGGCAAAGTAGTATTCGGACGGAAATCGACGACGATCGGGTTTTGGCGATCGGCTGGGTAAAACGGATTGTCTGGATTGCAATCTCCATCATATTCATAAATGCCAATGGCGTTTTGTCCAGTTGGTATTTTTGGAACTGGCGAGCCCCCACTTGAAAATTGCGAAAACAAAAGAGTTTGGAATCCTATATTTCCGGTAATAGATATTGGATTACTTGCTGCATAAATAACCGATGAGGTGCTTGGATCACGATAAAAAACGATTGCACAAATTTTTCCAGTCCATTTACCAGTCGATCCATCGCAACTAGCTGACACATATTTAACTCCAACGTATTCCGCATGACTCATATAACAATACGAATCTCCAACGGAATAGCCATTTAAGCTATTACATGCAGAGAGAGTAAAATTACAAGACTCAGGTTTTTCTACCGATTCCCATGTAACCCCTGGGTTTGCAGTAGGACATGTGGCCGAAGTGAACTGACAATCGTCTATCCAAGCCCCACCAGCCAATAAACAAGTAGAATTATTAAAATCACAAGAACTGCTCGTACTATTCCAAGAACCACCCGCGTTGTCGCATTTATCCGAATCAGAATGAATTAAACATGTTCTATATGTTGCATTTGTTGAAACAGTATCCCAGGAATCGGCACCTCCAGCAGCCTCACAAGACTTTTCGCTAAATTTACATAATGTGCGATGTGTTCCCCCTGCTACACTGCATGCTTGTGGACTAAAAAAACAACTATTCCATCGACCACCAACATTTTTACAACTCGATTCATCTAATACGCATGAGCCAGACCAATTTCCACCTGCGTTTTTACAAGCTGATTCCGATGAATACGAAGCTGAGCTATCAAATCCGCATAATCTATCAGTACTAGATAGCTTTGAAATATTCACACTAATTCCACTTGAAATATCAACTAACCAATCCGTAGACCTAATCAGCGGTTGATTTGCAGGATAATCGGCATCGTAATAATCAACACCGCCGCCGATAGCTTGATCTTTGCCGTAACTCAAAATGGTTAGGTTATCTTCAGAAAGCTGATTGAAATACCACCCATAGTTGTGATCATCTGCTGCGTCTACCCAGTCCAAAACGTCGCATTCATTTGGATCGGTATCGATAGACGTTGCGCAATAACCTTTCGCTTCTCGCCCCCAACCATCGGTAAACGCATCTTTATCTCCCGGATTACCGGACACATTCAGATAAGGCCCATGCCAACCAACAGACAAATTGGACGGATCACCTGCATTTGCCCAAGTCGGATTCGCTAAACCTGTGTCGCAATTATAATTTTCCATAAGCTCGCGCAGACAGTTCGGCAACCGCCCCATATCCGCCACAAACCCACTAATCGCTTTCTGGCCGTTAATAATCAACCTCGGATTGCCGAGGATCGCGTGCCTAATCGTCTCCAGGCGTTCTTTGGTTTGTTCGTAACGCGCTTGAAAAGCCAGGTCGTTGGTCGAGCGTATGGCGATGGTGGCCAGCACGGTTAGTATCAGTAGCGTTACGGTCAGTTCGACTAGGGTGAGTCCGTGCTGGCGGCGTTTCGGCGCGGGCGTTTGCCCGATTCTGTCGGTTGCTATCAACGGCATCGTCTACCTCCCGGTCTGGAGTAGAGCGTTTTCAATATCTGCAAATCGCTTTGTCCGACCAGGCCGTCGCCGTCCAAGTCGTAGGCCGGTTTATGATCGCCTCGTCGATAGGCGCTGAACAGGCGGCGCCAATCGGCTTTGTCCACGCAGCCGTCGCCGTTGATATCGCCGGGCACCGCCAGTAGTTCGATATCCAGCACGGCTTGCGCGCCGCTTAAATCGACCGGCGCGTCGGTCGATACTTCCGCTTCGAGCAGTAAACGCCGTGTCGGATTGTTCCTCGGCATCACGCCGATGCTAAAAGCCGCCGTGCCGCCGGAAGGCAAGTCGGGGAATTTGCATTCGACTTTCTTTCTGTTGAAGTTCGGGCAGCCGTCGACGTAGCGATAGCGGAGGAATTTCGGCAAACGCTTGGCGCTAACCTGTAAATTGGTCAAGGTTTGTCCGCTGAAATTGTGCACTTCGAAGCGATAGTCGAATTCGCGGCCGGCAATGACGAGAGGCTCGATTGCCTTTAGGGTTAAATACACGGAATCGGCCGCATGACCGGCTTCGCTAAAAATCCGGTCCGCCTTTACCAGACCGCAACCGGTCCCCCAATTGAAGTCGTCCGCGAATTCACAGTCCGGATTGGCCGGGGCCGGTTGTGAAACATTGCCTGCGGGATCGTGCAGCGGCTGGCTGCCTTTACGCATCGCCAGATGAACTTGATCGGGGCTTAAAAACGGAAACGCCTGCTTCAATAAGCCGGCCAAGGCGGCGGCGTTCGGAGCGGCCGCCGAGGTGCCGGTAAAATTGGGAAAGCCGCTGCCGTCGTTGTCATTGCCGAAAAATGTCGTGTCGCTATTATCGGGCGCGACGATATCGGGTTTAAGGCGCTGTTCTGCCTGACTGTGCCTGATCCCGTCCCGATTGAAATAAATCGGCGTGCCGCCCGCCGATGAAAAATACTGGATCTTGCTGTCTGTAATCGGCGTGCCGAACCACGGCGTTTCCTCGTAGGGAATCGCGCCGACCGCCATCGCGCCGGCCGCGTTGGCATGACCGTAAACGGTGCCGCTGTGGGTGGGGTAGTGGTCGATAGTCAAGGGCACGACATCTTCGATATCGCGGTAAAGAATCAGTTCGCCGCCGATCAAAGCGGCCTTGAAGCCTTCTGGAATGAACCAAATAGGCAAATAGGGCGTACCGATGCGATGAAACTCGTCTTTGTATTCGATTAGAACATTGCCGTCGCTGCCTAGAAATAAAGGTCTCTCTTGCGTATTGATTTCGACAATTTCACGTTCCAAAACGACAACGGCCTTGCCGCGCTGCATCACCTGCCCATCGGGCATGACCAAAGTCGGAGCGCCGTTGTTAAATTGCACGCTAAGCTGTACCAATTCGTCTTCTTTCGCATCCGGCCAAGGCGCGGGCGGGCCGAACAGCACATATTTGACATGCTTAGGCGCGGGTCCGGCCCGATGGCTGATATATAAATAAAACTCGGTCGTTTCCATCGAATGCCCGATGCCAAGAATCTCGACCGGATTGTGTCCGATATTGCTGTCCTGGCTGCTGGATAGGATGCGCCGTTTGCTGTGATCCAATAAAAACAAATCCAGATCGGTTTTCGCGCCTGCTCCGCCGGCAATTTCAGCCGGGTCGTCCCATTGCAACACGATGCGCACGCCCGTGTTTTGAGGTATTGTGATTTTCTGATAAAAATCGGAAGCCTGCCCCGCCGCCTTGCCGAAATCGTGCGCAGTATCGGACGACAAAGGCTCGCGGCCCGACACGAAATCGTTTTCGTAAGACAGCCTAGCCATGTTCCCCGCCGAAGAAAAATAAGCGACGCCGCGCGCCTTGACTTCGTCGACCGATTGCGCGATCGGGCCGTCTTGGAACATCGGCATGGTCAGGTAGGCGATGTCGTCGACGATGATATCGGCGCCGGCATCGGCCAAACGCTGAATGCCTTGGGCAAAGCCGGCCGCGCCCATCCATGCGGTATAAAACATCTGCTTCGCCCCCGGAGCGATGTCGTAAACCAATTGCATCATCGCCCGGCCTTCGTCGCTCAAGCCCTCTTCGCAAAACGGATAGTCCTGCAACACGACGACATCGTCCGGCAGATCGCCGCTGAGCACGTCGTCCGCCGCGCCGTCCAAACAGTTGTAGCTGTCGGACAAGACGCCGATCGTCACGCCGCTGCCGTCGACGTTATAGCGTTTGCGCACGACATCGGTAAACATTGCCGCGTCGGCCGCGTTGTAGGCCAAGCCGCCGGGCGGACCCAGCGCATGGCGCGCCGCGCTCGCTGCTTGCACCCAATTGACGCCGGACAATCCTTCGAGCTCATGCAAGCTTTCGATCGGAAACGCGCCGGAAACGAGGTGTTTATAGCGTACCGCGTGCATCATGCCGAGTGCTTGCAAGTGTTCGAGCAGCGTTTCGGCCTGTGCCGAATCGGCTGCCGAAATATCGAGCACGACATAGCGATGATCGATCACCGACAGCGTGGGATCGGTGGAAACGAAGCTATGAACGGGTTTGCCGGCGGCGCTGTGCTGACGAAATTCGGCTTGCAAGCGTTGCAGATGACTGCTCAAACGTATGTCCGCGGCCTGTGCCGACATGCCGCAGCAGACCATCAATAGAAACACTAAACGGTATCGATTCATCATAAGCATTCAAATTTAAGTGAAACGATGGGTTTCGGCTTCCGCCTCTACCCATCCTACGCAAGCGCTAGGGATAGACTTCGCGCGGGCGGGTTTGTAACATTCGCCCCGCGGGGTTCTTGCCATCTTAGCCAATGTGACTTCGATGCCCTTGACTGTTACTTAGCGTTCCCGACTTCGAAATCGCGACGAAGGCGTCGCTCCCACAAGGAGCCGGATCGCTCCCAGCATTCCATCGTTCCCACGCTCCGGCGTGGGAATGCAGCCCGAACCGCTCTGCGGTTCGGGGACGCTGGAGCGTCCCCGCCTGGGTTCCCACGCGGAGCGTGGGAACCATTAAACATTTAAGTGAAACGATGGGTTTCGGCTTCCGCCTCTACCCATCCTACGCAAGCGCTAGGGATAGACTTCGCGCGGGCGGGTTTGTAACATTCGCCCCGCGGGGTTCTTGCCATCTTAGCCAATGTGACTTCGATGCCCTTGACTGTTACTTAGCGTTCCCGACTTCGAAATCGCGACGAAGGCGTCGCTCCCACAAGGAGCCGGATCGCTCCCAGCATACGCATTCAAAATTGTAAATTGATGCCTAAATTGACGCCGACCGACTCGCGCGACAGATCTTTGAATCGCGACTCCACGACCTCGCCGTTGGCAAAATAAAACCGCTCCTGCCCTGGATCGCCCTGCCATTTTTGATAATCGAAACTCAAACTCAGGCCCCAGCCCTCGGGACGCATATAACGGTAACCCAACGACCCCAGATAACCGGTCGCATCGGCTTCATGCTCGAAACTGTCGGGATGACGCACATCGGCCAACTGCCGCCAGTCGCCGGATGCCTCGTAATCGGCCCAATGATACTGCGCGGAAACAAACAACTGGTGATAGTCGAGCCAGGTCAAAGCCGTATCCAGGCCGACCCAAGGCCCTTGCCAACTCGCGGCATAGCGGTTTTCTTCCTCGCCTTGCATTACATAACGTTGCCGCCGCCAGGCATAACCCGCCAAAGGCGTCGCGGCGATGGCGACCGATTCGGTGTCGCCGACCTGTAGGCGGTAACCTAGTCCGACCGAGACGTCCCAACTGTAGCCGTCACCGGCATTCTGGGAATTCGGTGCGCCGTCGAAGCCGGCTTCCTGCCCGCTGCCGTTCAAAACCCAGGCGTAACCGGCATCGCCGCGCAGCGTAATGCCGCTCGGCGAAACGATATCCATCCGGCCTTTTAGCTTCCAGGTGTCGAGGTCTTGCCATTCGACACGCGTAATCGGGTCGATCGCACCATCCGCCGAAGCGACGCTCCAGGCCAGGCTTTCCCGTTGATAACCGATATCGCCGGCGACCAAGACGCTAAAGTCGTCGACCACCTGCCGCCGTTGCCGATGCCGAGGATATTCGTCCAAGGTTTCGGCTTCGGCCTCCGGGTCGAAAATGACCATTTGAAAGGACGTCATTTCATCTTGATCGAGTTCGGCCGTTATATTCGTTACCGGAATCGGCGCGGGCGGCGTCTCGAAGACATGCATGTTGAGCTCGGGCACTTGCCCCCAAGCCGAAACGGAAAACAATCCCATTAGCGCAAGAAACCGACACCGCTTTTCCGAAAGGCTCCGTCGAATGTCGTCCGGTCCTGTTACGATTAAAGAGCGAGCATTAAATAACTTCTTCAAATGCAAGAAGGGGGTTCGGTGGCTCGCTTGACAGGTGTCGGCGGCAGGGACAGACGCCGTCAAGCCTACAAGGATGTATTCACGGCGGCCTGTCAAGCGAGTTACCGAACCTCCACAAAGCTTACTGTTTCGCGAAGTTATTTTGTGCATATTCCTAATCTCCGCTTCCCGGCAAATGGGCGATGATATCGTCGAACGGCTCGGCGGAGATCAAATACAAATAGGTCGAATCGCCGAAGTCTCCTTGCGCGGCAAGATGATCGCCTTCCAAAGTCGCCGCCAGCCAGCGCCCCTTGAGCTGCCTTTGATCGATCGCGACCGGTTGCGGCGATGCATTGCGAACCTCCAGCGCCGTGACATAAACCCCGCCTTGCCGCCAACTTTCAAACGGCAATATCCGAATCGACTCGTTCGGCAACAATGCCAGCGGCGCTTGCTGTTGCAATGCGGCCGGTTGAATTTTGGCATGGGGTTGGCGCTGTTCCGGCAACACCCGAATCGATTCGGCCGCATAGCGCGTCAAGTCCATATAAGTTTGCTGCGCCGAAATCGATTCCGAGCGCGAAGCGCCGGATCTTCCGGGAAACTCTCTGGAATCCCCGCGTCCCCGATACTTATCGGTCGCGTCTTGTTTCCTGTATTGCTTATAGGGCTGTTCGAGCACATAGCCTTTATGAGTGCTGTCCGGATTGCTGTAGACATTCAAATTACCGGCCTCCGGCGCGCTCGGATGCACGCTGTTTTTCTCGGCCATGGCTCGGCTCACGTCTTGCGCTTCGGCCGGCGTGCCGATGATATGCGGCTTGATGACGATGACCAATTCGCGCCGCTCGCGCGCCTGCGCCTCTTCGCGAAAGAAAAAACCCAATAGGGGCAAATCGCCCAAGATAGGCACCTTGTTTTCCCGGCTGCGCGCGCCTTCCTCGATCAAGCCGCCGACCGCGATGGACGAACCGTCATTGGCGACAACCGTGCCGCTGAAAGTCCGTTCCTGGACCAAATCGATACGCGCCTCGACCAAAGCATCGGCAACCTGTACAGGAATCGTCGCTTGACCATTGGCGATCGCCGATTGCTCGACCAACAATTGAATGGTCACGGTCCGGTCCGCATTGATATTAGGCGTCAACAATAAAGTCGTACCGATCGCGCGAGTATCGGTTTCCGGCACCAGAATCGGCTGAACCACCGTCGACGAACCGGGCGCGGTAACATTATTCGAGGTGCTGGAAGCCGAATAACCGCTGACGATAGGGCGTTCCTCGCCGACGAACACCCGGCTAACCTCCTGATTGGTGGTCATCAACATCGGCGTCGCCAACTCGGTCACGCGGCCTTCATTTTCCAATAACTGCAAACGCATCTCGAACTTCTCGCTGATCACGGTCGCCAGCAAACTCGGATCGAACACGGCGGCCGCGGTATTGATGGCGCTATTGAGCGCGCTGGTCGCATTCAAGGTCGAAATATTGGCATCGCCCTGACGAATCTTGAAATCGAACAAAGAGTCGTAACCGTCAGACAAATCCAGAGACAGAATCTTGACTTCCATCAACAGCATGGAACTCTCGGTATCCAGTGTTTTGTACAACTGCCGTATTTCCTGCATCGCATCGAAATCGCGCGTGCGAACCAAAACGCGGTTCTGGTGCTTGATGACGCCGACATAGATCGGCGCCTGCATTTGCACGCTTTCTCTCAGCAGCGTACGACCGCGTTCGGCATCGCCCGCCAGAAAGGCTTGCGGGTCGTCCGCATATTTGCGCAACATTTCGGTTTGGAGGCGCATTTGCTCGTCCATTTCGACTTGGCGATTGGCGCGCATGTTTTGTTGACCGCCCATACCTCCCATGCCGCTGCCCATACCGCCGCCCATGCCTCCCATGCCGCCGCTCATTCCTCCCATGCCGCCACCCATACCGCCGCCACCGCCGCGCGACCCGCCGGAGCCCAGCGTCGTCTGGCTATCCAACATATTGAAGCGTTGAAAACGCTGACTCAAATCCATCATCAGTTCGTTTTGGTTACGCCCGTAGCTCAAGCGCACCCGCTCCATGAACAAATTCTGTATCGTTTCGGCCAAGTCCAGCGCGTTCTTAGCGTTCTTCATCGTAAAGATTTCGGTTTCTTCCCTTTTAAACTCCACCTGCTCCATCCGGTATTCCTTGATCGTATAAATACGAATGATATTGGCGCTGCCGTCGTGCTGATACCACAAATTGTAGGTTTTGGAGATCGCGTCGATCACCTCCATCGGCGTAATGTCTTGCAAATACATCGTGATGTGTATTTGCGCCGCTTCCTGCGAGGCGATGATATTCAAGCCAGATTGATCCGACAGGACTTTCAACGCATCGCCGACCGAGATATCCCGAAAATCCAATTGCGCGATTTTCTGACCCTGACTCCTGAACGCATGCGCCGAAGTAGGAAAGCAAAGCCCGGCCCACAAACCGGCCAATAACACGCAAAAACGAAAAATCCTGAGCATTTTTAAATCCGAAAAAAACCTAAACACCGGGCATCACTGCAAAATCAAAGACTGATTGAATTCAACCAGATGAACTTTATCGTTCCCACGCTGGAGCGTGGGAACGACAGAAATGCCGGTTCCGAGGAGGGTGCGGTTGCTCGACCGGCAGGCGTCGGCGGCAGGGAAAGCCGCCGTCGAGCCTACAGGGACGTATTCACGGCGTCCTGTCGGGCGAGTGACCGCACCCTCCCCACGCCGCACACTTTCATTTGCCGGGGCGATGGCCATATCTTCATGAGCGTTACTTCGCATACTTTTAAACACCGGACATCACTGCAAAATCAACGACTGATTGAATTCAACCAGATGAACGTGAACATGCTCGGCCGTTATTTCATCGACGCGCAAGGTCAACAACGCGCCGTTGTGCATGATCGATACGCTATTATCCAGCCGCATATGCAGCAAGCTATTGCCGACACGCAACACAACCTTGCCCGCCTTTTCGGTGCGCATCGCCTTGGCGACCAATTCTATCGTCGGAAAATTTTGCCGGGCGGCTCCGGCGCTTGATGAGGGGACTTGAGACGGCGCCATGTTTTTCACCGCTTGACGAAAATTACCGCTCATCTGCGTCGGGTCGCGCAGCACTTCGGTCGCTTCGGCAATATTGCCCCGCGTCAATGCCTTACGCGGCATATCCTCCATTGGTACGGCCACATCATCGACAGCAACAGCAACGCCAGACATCGACAACAATACAGCCCCCCATAAATAAAACCTCATGACGGACTGCCCCCGGCGGCCGAAAACATCGCCACTAAAAAAGCCGCATAGACAAAGCCCACGACGCCGCCGACAATCACCGTCATCGCCGGCGCGATCATCCCGGTCAAGGTCGCGATGGCCCTTTGCAACAGCTCATCGTGATAGTCGGCCATCTCTTGCAAGAGCTGATCCAATGTGCCCGAACTTTCGCCGACACGGACCATTTGCAACATCAGCGGCATATACCCCGCATCGGCCGTAATGGCATCGCCCAGCGCGACGCCGTGCAAAATACTGTCCCGCGCATGACCAACGCAGCTAGCCATATATTGATTGACATGCAGCTTTTCCATCGTTTCCAAAGCTTCGACGATCACCACGCCGCTACGCAGCAATAAGCCCATCGCCCGCGAAAACATCACCGTGCCGGACAAACGAAAAACATAGCCGAACACCGGCACCCGCAACGCGTAACGGTCTATCCACCAACGACTCGTCGGCCAACTGTAAAACACGATAAAACAGGCCGCCGCCGATACCAAACCGATGGCGATAAACACACCGTTCGCCAAAAACCAATCGGACACATCGATCAGCGCCTGCGTAATCGGCGGCATCGGCTTGCCGGTTATCTGCAGCAATTTTTTGATCTCCGGCACGAGACTGGTCAACATAAATACGACCAAACCGATCGCAAACAACAACGTAAACAGCGGGTATTTCAATGCCGAAATAATCTGCTTTTTCAACTTGCGGCTCGCTTTCACCTCATTCGCCGCCTGATCCAGCACCGTCCCCAAATGACCGGTTTGCTCGCCGACGCGCACTAACTGAATCGTAAACTGGCTAAAAATCGAATGCTCGGCCAACGCCTCGGTAAACGAACTGCCTTCTTGAATCCGGTCGCGCAGCTTGCGCCAAGTCTTGCGGGCGCCGAACCGCGCATGCACCAACGTCAACTCCAGCGCCTCCAGCAAACTGATGCCGCTACGCAGCATCACCGCGATTTGATGAAAATTATGCTCGATATCGCCGTTATGCATCGACCGGTAATCCAGCGGATTCAGACTAAATTGCCCGCCTTCGCCTTTGGGTTTCTGTTCGTCGATACCCAGCACCAACAAACCTTGCTTGCGCAAAGCCGCAATCGCGCGCTCCCGATTCGGCGACTCGATACTGTCGGCGACTTGCTGCCCGCTGCGGTCGCGGGCGGTATAAGTAAATAAAGCCATTATGCAATCACCAATGAATGTCGCCAGCAATTCCCAATTTGGGGATCAAAAAGGGTGTGGGGTATGCTTGGCGAGGATGTCGGCAGCAGGGAGCTGCCGCCAAGCCCCCATGGATGGGTTTACGGCGTTCCTCGACAGGCATACCCCACACCCTAAAATCGGCGAAACTGCTCAAACTGGGAATTGCTGGAATGTCGCCGCGCACTACCATGAAGAAACCACTTGCAACACCTCATGAAACGACGTCTCCCCGGTTATCATCTTGTCGATCGCATCGTCAATCAAACCGTGCATGCCGGCTTCGCGCATGTTTTCGACCAATTGCGCCTCGCCGCGACCTTGCGCGACATCGCGCGCCCAATCCGCACGCAGCTCCAACAATTCATACAATCCGATACGCCCGGCATAACCCCGATTGCCGCAATACACGCAACCGGTCGGATCGTAAATTCGTGCGCCGGTCAAAGTCGCGCGTCCTAAAATCAACGCCTCTTGTTCCGTCAACGGACGCGGAATACGGCAATGCTTGCACAAACGCCGCAACAAACGCTGGGCCACCGCCAAACGCAACGCCGCCGCGACCAAATAAGGCTCCACGCCCATATCGATCAAGCGCGTCACGGTCGCCGCCGCCGAATTGGTATGCAAGGTTCCCAGCACCATATGCCCGGTCAACGCGGCCTTGATCGCGATATTTGCGGTCTCCTGATCGCGAATCTCGCCGAGCATCACGACGTCGGGATCATGCCGCAAAATACTGCGCAAGGCCTTCGCGAAATCGACCTTGTTCGACGTCGGATCGACCTCGCACTGCGCGACGCCCTCGATTTCGTATTCGATCGGGTCTTCTATCGTAATGACGTTTAAATCGCGGCTTTCGAGCAGCATCCGAATCGCCGCATACAGCGTCGTCGTTTTGCCGCTACCGGTCGGCCCGGTCAAAATCATCATGCCTTGAGTTCGGCGCAGAAAACTTTCGATAATGCGCTGATGCTCGCCGATAAAACCCAACCGGTCCAACGTCAACGCGCCGGTTTGCAAGGCCAGCAGCCGCATCGTGATACGCTCGCCGTATTTGGTCGGCAGCGTCGCGACGCGAATGTCGACGCGCCGCCCGCCGCTGACGAATTGATGCGAAAATCGTCCGTCTTGCGGCAAACGTTTTTCGGCGATATCCAAATTCGCCATGACTTTCAGACGGCTGGCCAACTCGGTATAGACGCCGTGTTTGATCACATCGTAATTTTCCAATTGGCCATCGACGCGAAACCGGATGCGCGCCCCGTTGAAACCCGGATCGATATGAATATCCGAAGCTTGGCGAATATAGGCCGCATACAGCAACTTATCGCCCAAGTCGACCGCATCGTTGCTTGCCGCGCCCGCCACCGGCAACGCCTTGACCGTCAAGGCGTTGCCGTAAACCTCGTGAATGACCTTATCCAATGCGGACTTGTCGACATCCCATAAACGAACCGGCGACTTGACCAGCCGCTCCACCGCATTGGTCAAGCCGGCATTGATCAGGCTTCCCGTCGCGACATGCACGACCCCATCCATCGCCAAAAACGGCAGCAACTTCCGGCGCACCGCGATCGACGCAGGAATGCGCAACGCGCATGAAGGATCGATGCGCACGCTTTCAATGTCCAACCGATGCGAATCCGGCGACAAACAAACATGATCGATATATTGGATACCTAACCGCGTTTCCGGGCCCGACACCTTGACCCACCGCACGACCGCCTGACGCGTCATGCGCTGATGCCCCGACTGTATCGTCAAGGTCAAGGTCACGTTTTCCCGGATTGCGCAAACCTCGTCGTGCACCACCAAACCGGCCCCGCCCGAAGAGATATCCTCGACAGCCGTAGTCAGCGACAGAACATCGTCGGTAAATAAAATCGCCTCGCCATCCTGAACCGGCTGCCGCGCCTGAGCACGTAATTCCTCATGGCTTTGTTGCGCTTGATTTTGCCAATTCTTCAACGAAAACCCCGGTAATTGCGTCATATCTTCAACTTATTAGAATTCATTGCGCCGTCTTCGGCCAAAACTATGCTTCACACGCTCCTTCCCGCCGGTCGGGTTTTATAAACCCGACCGCAACCTTTCCCCTACCGCTTGCCGCTCACCTTGATGGGTTTCCGCTGCGCTCCTACCCATCCTACTGCACTACCGGAACGCTGGAGCGTCCCGGGCTGCGTTCCCACGCCGGAGCGTGGGAACGATAACCGAAACGCGGGAACGACAACTACATCCACAAAATCAACTCCCACTCCAACTCGCCCTGCCTGAGCGCGCCGTCTTCCGGCGTCTGCATCGTCAATTGCACCGGCACCCCCTTAAAACCGCTCGCGGCCAACTCAGCCATCGCCCGGTACATATCCAAATAAGCGCCGCGCAACGACAACCGGCCGACCAGAATCGTCCGCGCCGATTTGCCCTGACCTTTACCGGCTCCGGAACTATCCGAACCGCCCTCCGGCTCGACCCATTGCAACACCTCCCGCAACGACACGCTCAATTGCTCCGCCGGAAAACTTTCGCGCTTTTCCTCGATCACCCAAATGTTATGCCGCATCATGATCTCGGAAAGCAGTGCCGTCGCCTCGTTGATCGACGACTCGCCGCTTAAAAAACCGGCAATCTCCAACATTTTCTTGCCCAGCTCGGACTGCTGCCGTTGCAGCGTATCGATTTGCTGCCGCGTTTGATCGACCTGATTCATCACGCCCGGCAGCGCCGCCGGCGAAATCCCTTGCCGATACAGCCCCTGATAAGTCTCTTCGGCCTTTTGCATCTTTTCGGATAGCAACCCGCTAACGAACACAAAATAAATCACAGTAATCGCCATGCCCGGTAAAATCCGTTTCAGCAGACGCTCGCGCTTTTGCTCGGGCGTCATAGCGGCGTCTGCTCCGCATGCTCGATAAAACCGCTCAACCCGTTATCGTCGATCATCACGGAAAACTCCCAGGGACCGCCCCCTTCAAGCAAGACCATATCCTTCTTGGACGGCGCATTGACACGCCAACCGAGCGTCGACAAAACCGGCTCCAAGCGATTGCTCAGCCGGTTCGGTAAATCGGCCTCTAGCGCGACGCCCGACACCCGCAAACCCCCATTGACAACCTCAACGCTCTCGATCAACAAATCATCGGGACTGGCCACAGCCAAATGCTTCAATAGCGCGGCCGGACGCGCCTTAAACGCGCTCAACGCCTTCGGAACCAAATCGACATTACCCTGCAAAGTCTTTATCTTCTTATCGAGCTTGCCGATTTCCTGCTGATTTTTATAAACCGACTCGCGATAGACTTTCAGATCTTGTTCCGCTTGCGTCAACGCTTCGGTCTTGTATTCGTAATCCTGCGTTTGATACAACAGCCAGGCGCCGTGACCTACACACAGCAACGCCGCCGAAACGCCGCTGCCGATCATATAAAACAACTCCCGATTGATCGGCGCTTTAGGATTCAACAGCGGTACGCCGACTGCATCCTGCTTGATCAGATGCTTCGCCCAATGCGCCAGCCACTGCGTCAAAGCGGCCTCATCGGTCAAATGAAATTTCGCATCGGACTCGGGAGTAAATTCGATCTGATTATTCAACAACACTTCGGTCTTATCGACCGCGCCGATTTCCAGCAGCCATTGATCGAGTTCTTCATGCCACTGCGGATGTTGCTCCTTGATCATGATTTGCAACGTCATCCCCTGGTCCGGCGTTTTTGCAAGCGCGAAAACCGTCGTCGACCAACACTCGATACGCCACCAACTCGACTTGCCGTCTTCGGACAACAGCACCGGCAAGCCGCCCGGATGAGACAAACCGGCCAACGCGCAACCGGCTTTTTTCAAAACGGCCGCGGTGTCGGCCAAAGTTTCCTCGGCGATCAAATTCAACCAATAATGACTCATGTCTTCATCGCTGCCGAGAAAGCAATACGCCAGACGGTTTTTGCCGATCGACCTGCCGGTCATCGCCTCGTATTCGAATTGCAAGGCCTGCTCCAGCATGTCGCCCTCGATGCCTTCAACCTGCGCCGAAGGCAAACTCAACGCGTGCGTATTCAAACGAACATAGAACACCCAGACCTTGCGGCCCAGCGGAGACGATTGGGAAATAATCTGTTCAAGCGCGGCCGGCAGCTTTCCGGCCTTGTCGCAGTCAATGTCGAACACGCTCAAAACGCCTACGATCTCGCCCTTGCGGTCGGTATCGATACGGAACGTTTTGACTTCGGTGATATACAGCAGCGTATGGGATGGACGTGAAAAAAATTGAGGCAGTTTCATTTAGAGTAATAATTATCCGACTACCGAAAAACAGGCGAAAATACCGGGCTTCTCATAGGGCTTCAACGCGGAAGCCGAGCCCGACTTCTCACTAAGGAATATGCACAAAATAACTTCTACAAGTAGTAGGCTTTGCGGCGGTTCGGTGACTCGCTTGACAGGACGCCGTGAATACGTCCATGTAGGCTTGACGGCGGCTCCCTGCCGCCGACACCTGTCAATCGAGCCACCGAACCCCCTTCCAAAGTTGTCGACGTTGTTTCATACTCGATCCTAAACCATAGGTTTCGGCTCCAAACCGACCGAACGGGAAAAGCGATCCAAAATGGCATCGGCCGGCAAATCGACCGCGATCGCTTGCCATTGAAACAAACCGATGCGCAGCAAAACCAACTCGGATTGCCAAAGCGTTCCGGGATTGGTAAAGCTGACCCGCGCCTTGATCGGCGACTCCCACCGAACCGAACCGTCCAACGCCCAACAGCCGGCTTGGCCCTGCGCTTCGCCGCTCGGGTCGTCGGTCAACTCGCCGCACAGCAAATGCCTGAAACCTTGCGGCCCGGCCAACAGCCGCGCGGTGCTTTCGACCAGCCGCTTGCCGTCCGAATTGTCGCGCAATGCTTCGCGCGTGTCGTTTTTCATATCCGCGTACATGCGCAAATCCAACATGGCTTCGAGCAACTTACCGGCATAGGTTTGCAAATGATCGGCTCTCACCAGCGCATGCCATTGCGCCTCGTCCCGCTCGTCCGCGGCCTGGGCAATCGAACGCATCGTCCACCAAGGGCCCAATGCGAAAGCCGTACATGCCGCGAGTAACAGCAACGATAAAAAACGAAAAGGTAGCGCCATGTAAATCTATTCTCTCTATAAGTTACGTTTCCCTGACGTTTGGGGGTCTCCATGATGGGTTTCCGCTACGCTCCTACCCATCCTACAACGGGGGGCTTGCGTAGCCGGGTAGGTCGGGTTAGGCGGAGCCGTAACCCGACATGTCGATGGACAAAATGTCGGGTTACGCTTGCGCTAACCCGACCTACGCTACTCCGAGGTTAATTCGGCCTTGCAACGGGCAATGACATTGCCGCTAGGCGTGGCGGTGAAGCCGCCGAAGCCGTTGTAAAAGAAAGGCCCTGGATGATCGTATTTAATCCGGCAAGGCACGTCGTCGCGTTCGACGAAAGCCGGTTGCACGTCGCCGTCGGTATCCGGAGTGACGGTGCAAGAAGCGATCGCGAAGTTTTTGTTGATGGTGACTTTAACGCTGGCAGGGCCGTGATATACGCTATCGCCCGCTTCCGAGGCGATATTGCAGCCGCCGTTGCCTTGATTTCCGAACGGGTTGATGACGATAGGCGCATGCGGCTGCATGGCGTTGGCCACGTTCGCGGCAAGCAACAAAGGCAGTGCGGTAAAAAGTAAAGTGCTCTTTTTCATAAAATTTCAAATCTCAGTGTATATGTAAATAAAAACCCCATTCCGAAGCCTGCGCGAAGGAATGAGGATAACTTTTCCCACATCTCGTTCCCACGCCGAAGCGTGAGAACGATGAAACGTTTCCCTGCCGTTTGCGGGCGCCCATGATGGGTTTCCGCTACGCTGCTACCCATCCTACAACGGGGGGCTTGCGTAGGATGGGTAGAGGCGGAAGCCGAAACCCATCGTTTTTTACCCCGCCGGCAAAGGGGTTTCGAATGGCTCCCACGCTCCGGCGTGGGAGCCCAGCCGAGGACGCTCCGGCGTCCTCGCACCGCGGAGCGGTGTGGGCTGCATTCCCACGCTGGAGCGTGGGAACGATGACCGGAGCGTGGGAACGATAAATTCAAAAAAAGGGGTGTTGCCACCCCAAGAGAGATGCAACCTCAACATCAACACCAAACAACAACTAAAGTCTTTCAAATGGCTCCCACACTCCAGCGTGGGAGCACTGCCGGGGACGCTCCAGCGTCCCCACACCGCGGAGCCCGCCGGGCGGGTTTTATAAACCCGCCCGCAATGTTTTCCTGCCGTTTGCGGGCGCCCATGATGGGTTTCCGCTTCGCTGCTACCCATCCTACAACGGGGGGCTTGCTTAGGATGGGTAGAGGCGATAGCCGAAACCCATCGTTTTTTACCCCGCCGGCAAAGGGGTTTCGAATGGCTCCCACGCTCCGGCGTGGGAGCCCAGCCGAGGACGCTCCGGCGTCCTCGCACCGCGGAGCGGTGTGGGCTGCATTCCCACGCTGGAGCGTGGGAACGATGACCGGAGCGTGGGAACGATAAATTCAAAAAAAGGGGTGTTGCCACCCCAAGAGAGATGCAACCTCAACATCAACACCAAACAACAACTAAAGTCTTTCAAATGGCTCCCACACTCCAGCGTGGGAGCACTGCCGGGGACGCTCCAGCGTCCCCACACCGCGGAGCCCGCCGGGCGGGTTTTATAAACCCGCCCGCAATGTTTTCCTGCCGTTTGCGGGGTGTTCATGATGGGTTTCCGCTTCGCTGCTACCCATCCTACAGCGCAGTCCTTTTCGGATGGCGGCTCTTGCGTAGGATGGGTAGAGGCGGAAGCCGAAACCCATCGTTACCGTACGGCATCGCAGGGATTTTGTTTCCGACCGATAGCGATGCGCTCTCGCGAAAAAAAACGCATCGCTATCGGGGAGTATCGAATCCGGAGCGCGGGCGACATGACTGTCGTGCGCTCCGGCGGTTTAAGAAAAAGCCGTCCGTGGCGGGTAGCGGGTAGCGGCGTTAGCCGAAATCCATCGCTTGCGTTATCCCATGATGGGTTTCCGCTTCGCTACTACCCATCCTACAAGGTTAAAGATTAGCCATCCACGTTGCTATAGTGGTTAGACAATGCGCCGCCCAAGCCTTCCAGTCTCATCATCGGCATGACGGTGGTTAGGAATTTGGCTTTGCCTTGCATGTTACCAGACCATGTTGTTGCGCCTATAGTCACACCGGTACCGGCTCCACCAACGCTATCATAGAACTCAGCATCAGCAACAGAAGCCGCAGTTGTACAATCACCCTCGTTGGCAATAGCTACACTGGTAGCACCTGCTCCGGCATTTGCTGTATCAGGATCCCAGTATGTATCAAAACCTTGTCCATTGGCAGCGATACAAGTATTGGCCTTTGGCACTTGATAAATCGCCAAAATACGGTTGTATTTGTTGGCCGCGCTCATCGCGCCGGTTTTAGCAAAATGAACAGGCGCTTCGGAGATGGTTTTACCGACCATACCGGAACCTTGACCAACACCGAATGCTAAATAATCATTCGTTGTTGTATTAATCGTTCCCGCTGGGCGGCCCAAGATTTTAGCTAGATCAGCATCACTTGTTATACAGCCCATGCCTGTGCAGCCTGCATCGACATTAAGAGCCGCCAAAGTAACTGCTGGCATCATAGTGTTAGCTATTGAAATGGGAGCAACAGTAGTATCAACAGCATCAAAAGTTTTATCAACAGCGTCTTGGTTCATAGGCAATAAGCTCCTAATACCTACACTATATAAAGCCTGGGGTTGAACCTGAACCGTTGTAAGATAAGCAGTCCCCATCATATGGTTATATAGGGCACCGGTACTATCCACCAATGCATCATAATTACTCGGCTGCCCCATGAACTGCACGTCATAACGCTGAATCGCCTTGCTCACTTCCACCAAGCTGTCCGAGTTGGCGCTGCCATGGGTTTTATCGACGAAGCCGCCGACATAAGGCAGCATCAAACCGGCCAGGCCGATCAGGATCAACAGCACGACGGTCAATTCGATCAAGGTCAAACCGGCCTGTCTTGCAATGTGTTTTACTTTATAATCTTTCATTGTTGGGTTTCTCCCCATTCTTTCGTTAGTTAGTGTTTTAAGTTACGCTAACGAAGTCGCTGCCCTTGGCTGTAGCAGAGCGTAACGGCAGCGGGGGGGAAGCCCTTCCCCCATGTTCCGAAATTCCTTCTATTCGCCCGTCGTGGGCTGTGCACCTCCTTGACCGGAACCAACTTGGTCAGTCCCTGCATATAAAGCAAACGGCATGCCAATTTTTACGCCATTGAATTACAAGACTATTTTTTTAGGATCGGAAAATGAAGACAAAGACTGTGTGATATCACACACCTAAACTGTGTGAAATGACCTATTGATTTTCGCGGCCAAACGGGGTTTATCAATCCGGGCGCGTGATGTTTTTTTGCCGTTTGCGGGCGACCATGATGGGTTTCCGCTTCGCTGCTACCCATCCTACAGGCTTAGCGATTTATCACTCGATGTGACGAGCCATGTCCATGCTGTCGTGAAGCACGCGCAGAACATCGACAAAGCCTGCTTCGCTTTGCCGAAAGACAAGGATGTGGCGGCCGCGCCGCCCGTGCCTCGCAACGGGAAGAACAAAAACCCCTTGCTGAATGTCATCACGGCATTTGGCGCCCATAACACCGGGTCCATCGATGAGGGCTGCCAATGCTTGAGTCAGGGTTTCCCTATAGACCTCGGCCTGTTGCGGGCCGAATCGCTCGGCTGTCCAGGTTAAAATATCCGCAATGTCTTGTTCGGCTTGCCGAGCAAGACGGACCGTCCAGCAGGTCATCAGCGCGGTGACGTAGCGTTTTTGACCAACCCAGCCATATGCATGCGAATGGCCTCGGCCGATTCCAGCGTCGTATACCGGCCCGCCTGGATATCGTCGATACCCACAGCGACAGCCTCACGCAACGCTTGCAAACGGACAGTTTGCTCTTGTTCTCGCTGCTGCATCAAGCGCAATCCTTCTCGCAGCACTTCGCTGGCATTCTGATAACGGCCCGATTGGACCAATTGCTCCACAAATTGCATTTGTGGATCGGTAAGAACAACATTGCGCGTAGGCATAGTAAGCTCCGATGATTAGTGTTGGCATATTTTGCCAATTTAATAGATCAATGACAATCGGCTCGATTATTTTCTGTTATTATTCATCAAAGTTTCAAATGGCTCCCACGCTGAAGCGTGGGCGCGATAAGGATTAGATCGTAGCGTTTATCAATAATCTTCCCACGCCTAAAGGGTAGTCTTGCCGGACTGCGGCGATTGCGGCCATTACCAAAGCGGTCCCCGCAAAAATTGCCGATCCGAAGGAAATCCTTAAAACCCATTCATTAACAAACCGCAAGAAGCCCGGAACAGGCGCGATCATTACGGTCAACACCGACAGCAACGTTGCCGTGACTGTCGACAAAACGCCCGTCGCCAGCGAAGCGCACCACGGGCATTTATGCTTGGCATGCAAATCGTGATAATTACACCCGGCATCCAAACCCAGCCACGGCCAGTCACAGCCGCATTGAAATAGAAAGCCGCACAACGGCGTGATGGCAGTCAAGGCAATGAACCCCATCAGCGATGCGGCAATGAGTTTGCATTTAAGTGATGGCTTCATTGTATTCATTACGACAATCTTGTTTTAGACGCATCTTTTGCAATGGCTCCCACGCTCTAGCGTTCGTCTTTATGTAACCTTTGCTGGTCAAATTTCGGCGCCTCCATGCGTCAATACCGAAATTTGAAGTGCGATGGGTATACATAAGTAAATATATCTAATTGTGCAAAAAGTAGCGACCGAGCGCTAAATTGTTGTGTTGTCCGGAAAGGCTATTGGTGTTTGAGCGTTACTGGCTTCGATAGTCGCGACGAAGGCGTCGCTCCCACAGAGAGCGGCGGACGCTCTGTGGGAGCGATCCCCTGATCGTCCCTCACCTAGCGTTAGGTGAGGGAAGGTCGAAAGTGTTAAGTAATAATAAATGGTATCGAGGTCTCATTGGTTACGGTTGCAAAAGGGTAATTTTTGACTTATGTGTAGCTATGAGCGCTCTAGCGTGGGAGCACAGCCGGGGAGCGGTGCGGGCTGCGTCTAGCTAGAGAGTGAGAACGGGAACGATGACAACCTTTCCCTAACATTTGCGGGTCCCCATGATGGGTTTCCGCTGCGCCGCTACCCATCCTACTGCGCTATACGGCTTATTCCGTATCGGTTCGCATTTTTTGGACGAGCATGATCACTGCCGCCGCGAACACGGCGGCCGAGAATACGATTAAGGTTCCGGTGAGATCGTTCATCATATCCGGGGCGACGATCATGACGATCCCCAGCGCGATCATGATCATGCCGCCGATAAGTTTGAGCGTTTGACCGTGCTTTTCTTCGAAATTCTGTCTTTTCAGCGTTATCAAGGCCGCCAAAAAAATGGCGATTTCGATCGAAAGATAGATCAATAGATAAATCAGCAATAAGCCTAAAAATTCTATCGTGCCGACTTGCTGCGATCTGACCAACTGACTCCATATCACCGGAAAGCCTGCCGTACAAGGCAATTCGACCAATGCGATGCCCGATGCCATGACGAAGGTAGCGCCCGCGAGCGCAAGTCCTTTTCTTTCCGGATTCAACAAGCCTCTTATCGATTGATAGATACCCGGTTTATGCTTGTCCGATATCGTGAACGAAATGCCTTTTTTAAACCAAAAATAATCTTTGACATTGACCAAACCGAATAGCAGCGCGAACAAGGCCACCAGCCATTGTACCCAGATTAGATAGGCGACATAGCTCAGCACTTTAAAGACGCCGGCGACAAAGGCGCCGTAGAGGGTTGCCGTGGTGAACAAAAATACCAGGCCGACCAGCAATATTCGCTTTCTGGAGCCTGAATGTATCACCATGCCTAACAGCAGCGTCAATACCCATAGCGAGCATGGGTTAAAGCCGTCGACAAAGGCAATCAATAAGGTGCTGAATATCAGCGGTTGCCGGACCAGGTCTATGGTGCCGAGCCAAGGGACGTCGATCGTGGTTGCGGCGTTCGCCGGCGATCCTCGGTCGGTTTGTGACTCCGGCGCCAAGGTTTCCGCTGGCCTGTCGTCCGGCTGCTGCTTTCGGTTTAGGAAGGACCTAACCGCATCTTCGATTTGTTTTCGGATAAACGGCGCATCGCCGAAAAAGGCTTTCCCGCCGACAAATACGGCGGGCACGCTGTCGGCGTCTACGCCATGTTCGCGCGCGGTCAATTGAAAGAGCTCCCGGTTGAAGCGGTTGCGCCATACTTCATGCTGCCGAATTTGCAATTGCGGGTAACGTTCTTCCAATTCGCTCAGAAAGGGTTTTTGATCCAGGCAATGAGGACAGTTTTTTCCCCAAAACACGTCCATGACAAGCTCAGGGTCGGTCTTTGCCGTAACCGTTTGGCTTAGGAGCGTCAGCAAGAAAATTATTAGGAAAAATCGTGGGGAGTCGAATCGCATTGGTTTTGCCTTTGAATGTCATGATCCTAGAAAAAGCATTTCACCATGAAGATCATGAAGAATAGGAAGTTAATTCAATAGCTTATTACGCGTTTGTATAGAACTTTCGCTCACCAAAAAGGTTAGCGAGAAGGATTTGGTAAGTTCTTGGAATCCTTCATGAACTTCATGTGCTTCATGGTTAAACTGCCGAATTCAGGATGATGGGTTTCCGCTTCGCTGCTACCCATCCTACGGCTTGCTGGACCGTGGGATCGCATTTATTCTGTTTCGATGAACGCTCGGATACCGGCCACGCCTTGGCCGCCGGCTTCACGGATTCGCGCCAGATCGCCCGTAGCCAAGCCTCCCAAGCCGTAAACCGGAATATTCGCGGTTTCGGCGAGCGCTGTAAAGCCTTGCCAACCGAGTATTCGGGCTCCCGGATGCGTGGCGGTCGGCAATACCGGCGCCAAGACGGCGAAATCGACGCCGACGGTTTCGGCATGGCGCAGTTCCGCTTCATTATGGCAAGAGGCAGCCAGCCAGCCTTGGCAGTCCGGCCGTTCGCGTAACGCCATTAAATCCTTTCCGGTTAAATGTATGCCGTCTATTGCACTCGCCTCGATTCCGGATACGGCCGAGTTGAGCAAGACTGATGCGCCATGACGGCGGCATAAAGGAAGGATGCGCGCGATAAATTCCGCCGCTTCGCCGGCCGTTACTTTTTTCAAGCGCAATTGAATCAGTTTGATGCCGTTGGCGAGAATGGTTTTTAAGTTAGAGAATAACGCCGAGGGGGTGCTGTCGTCCAGGATGGCATAAAACGGCGGCAGGCGGAGCGCGGTCACGATCGGACGATTCGCCGCCGGAAAGGAATAGTTTTGAAGATCGGCCGGAGCGACCCACTCGACCGCTTGTCCTTCTCTGCCATGCGGGTCGCCTTCGAACCGGTCGATCCGCCAAACTTTGAGTCTTACGCTGAGGTCCGGGTAGTCGTGATGAATCGTGATCAGCGGCGTTGCGGTTTTAACGTCGATGGCCAGTTCTTCATGGAGCTCGCGGTCCAATGCTTGACGCTGCGTTTCGCCCGGCTCGATTTTACCGCCCGGAAATTCCCATAGGCCGCCTTGATGCTTATCGTCGGGGCGCTTGGCGATCAGTACTTTGCCGCTCCGGTCGACAACCACGCCGACGGCGACTTCTAAAACCGATTTCATAAGTTGTTGTTTCAAATGGTTTCCACGCTATGGGGACTATTCGAATGGCTCCGTATTGTTTTTCTGGTTCCCACGGTCCTCCGTGGGAACCCATACCTTGTCAGCCGAGGCA
>NZ_JBNGHF010000059.1:0-24005 GCF_050611805.1 Methylotuvimicrobium sp. | reverse complement strand
GGGGGTTCGGTGGCTCGATTGACAGGTGTCGGCGGCAGGGCAGATTTTTGCTCCTCGGCAATTGCTCCTGCATTGCCCTAATACACGCCATCCATGGCGTAATGCAAAATCTGCATTCATGCCATCCTTGGCAATCAGTCGCCGCCGTCAAGCCTACATGGAAGTATTCACCCAGCACCTAAATTCCATAGTCCATTGGCTATGGTTAACTACCGTGGATAATTTAGGTGCTGGGTTCACGGCGTCCTGTCAAGCGAGTCACCGAATCGCCGCAAAGCCTACTACTTGTAGCAGTTATTTTGTGCATATCTCTTACCGTCGACCTTCACAAGGCGCAAGGCAAAAAAAAGAGTTGGAAAATCCTATTTTCCAACTCTCAAAGCACGGAAGCATTAGGGGGAAATTGCTTCCTATCGGCAAGAACTTAATCTGATGGAATGTTCCCCTTCATCAGTTTATATTTTTCGTACGTCAAATTTCGGTATTGGTATATAAAGAAGCCGGGGTGTTCGGCGAATTATTGCTCATGCAAAATCCGAATGTCCGTTCTCCGTGGCAATCCATTTTGGCGAGGGTTCAAGCCTAAGCATGGTCGTTTGACGCGTTCCCCAGTGCCGAAATTTGGCTTGCAAATGGGAGTGTCGCATATATTTAAGTGTCATCGACGGGACCAAGCTTTTATTCCCTGGCTTTAGGCCGCGGGTATGGCGTTTTAACTAAAGCCTTTTTGAATCGGGAGAATTTATAAAACGATTACGGCGACAAATGCCGCGCCGAGCGAGCAACCGGAAATCATTTTGATTTTTTTACTAAACGGCAATACCTTCCAATTTAATGTTGCCTGTTCGCGGGTTTTAAACAACCAATCCGGGAATTCAGCTTTGATGTTGAAATATAATTGTTTTGAATAATGATAGAACCAATAAGCGGCGCCAATAAACAGGCCCCACATGATGTAAAAAACGATAACCTGAGTCGTGTGCCGGCTGGTATGAAAAAGATGCTCGACAATTTCATCCAATGCTAATTCAAGCACTTCAAATAAGCCTATAACAAGCGATTCCAGTAACCAAAAAGCGGTTCCGGGCATAATCAGGATAGCCGCCAATGCGGACATAATAATTGCGATTTTTATATTGGTCGATAATGTCATGTCTGCTTTACCGTAAAAAATTAGTTAATCAAAATACATATCGATTTTTCGGACTGCTTTAAATCTTAAAATTCGAAAATGACTTGAAATTTGTTTTTTTTGGTTCGATGGTATTGTATCGATACTTCCTTTCATCAACCTTTCACGGAAATTGGTGGTCTTCAGGATTGATCCTCGCAAGATACAGTTCATCCCTTTTATCCCTAGCCGGTTTTTCGATCAAAAAAGAGTAAATTGTTTTTGTTGTTGATAGCCATTGGATACAGGTAAATTTGATGGTTGCCCCCCGTCTTCACATTGTTAAAGGCGCTTCATATCTTCAAGTCGAGGCTCTATTGAAAGTATGGGATTAATTAATCTTTGCGCGTCTTAAAAAGTCGGATACTATTTTTGTTTTTATTCAATGGTTTTTGTGCTGGGTGAGTAAGTCGGTTACTTGGTAAGATAGAGCGATATTCATTAGCGGTCGGAGAAATAAAATGAAAGAAGACTTATCCAAAACCGAGCTTTCAATATTAAAAGCTATCGATGCTTGGCATGAGCATATTCGGCCGCTATTTGAAAATGAAAAGGATTGTCCCGACTGTCCGAAACGTTTTATTTATGGCTGTTTTTGTAGCTTCGAACGATTGGTTATCGAGCAATCTTTAGAGGGTTTGATCGAAAAAGGTATTTTATCCCAGGTTCAATGCACTAAGGACTCCACGGAATATTGTTACCGAGTAATGGTTAATGTTAATAACCAATAATGGTAATTGTTTAGAGTTTTAATGGCTGTTAGCAGTGAATAGGCGATCTGCCTTATTCTTCATAAAACTTCGAATTTCAAGATACCGTTGAAAGCTGTTGCGGTCTTAAACCCTGCATTCCAATCCCTCATGCTATTACGGAGCAATCATGGGTCCTCATTATCTCAGTCGATTTTTTACGCCTAAAACCGTTGCCGTCATCGGCGCTTCGGAACGCATTGAAAGTGTCGGTCATCGTATATTGGTCAATATGCAGGAAGCAGGCTTTAAAGGTGGTCTCTATCCAGTCAATAATAAACGGAAGCAAATTTCAGGATTGAAAGCCTACCCCAATATCGATGCGATCCCCGACAAAATTGAGCTGGCCATTATTGCTACGCCCGCAGTGACTGTTCCGGATATTGTAAGGCAGTGCGGGGAGAAAGGCGTGGATTCGGTGGTGATTATTACTGCGGGTTTCGGCGAACTGGGTAGTGAAGGTAGGCGTTTACAACAAGAAGTGTTAGATATTGCCCATCGTTACGCTATCCGCATCGTCGGTCCTAATTGTCTCGGCATTATTCGTCCAAGCGGGCATTTGAATGCGACCTTCGGCAGCGGGATGATCAAAGACGGTAGTCTAGCGCTGCTCTCGCAGTCGGGAGCGGTTTGCACTGCTATTTTGGATTGGGCGCAGTCGCAGGATATCGGCTTTTCAACGGTTGTCTCGATGGGGGGAGCTGCCGATGTCGATTTTGGCGAAGTATTGGATTATTTAGCGCTCGATAGCAAGACGACCGGGATCCTGATGTATGTAGAAGGTATCCGCGATGCACGGCGTTTTTTGAGCGGCTTGAAGGCGGCGGCTCGCCTAAAACCGGTGATTTTGATTAAATCGGGGCGCCATGAAAGCGGCAGTAAGGCGGCAATGTCGCATACCGGCGCGATGGTCGGCGGTGACGATGTATTCGATGCGGCGATCGAGCGGGCCGGCGTAGTGAGGGCTTACAGTATTGCACAGCTTTTTTCGGCGGCGCGGGTACTGGCCAATAATTATGTCGTCAAACAGAACCGTCTGGCGATTATTACTAATGCCGGGGGCCCCGGGGTCATGAGTACCGACCGTGCAGAGGAGGCCGGCGTGGCGATGGCCGGTTTGAGTGCGGGCAGTCTCGATGAATTGAATAAAGTGCTGCCGGTACATTGGTCTCATGCCAACCCGATCGATATACTCGGCGATGCGACGCCGGAACGCTATAAACAAGCTCTGGATATTTGCTTGAAAGACGATAATGTCGATGGTGTGCTCTGTATCTTGACGCCGCAGGCGATGACCAATCCGACACAGGTCGCAGAACTGGTTATTGAAGCGGCCAAAATGACCCGGAAACCGGTGTTGGCTTCCTGGACCGGTGGCAAGCGCGTCGAAGAAGGGCGGGCCTTGTTTGACAATAGCACGGTGGCCCACTTCGGTACGCCCGAAGTCGCTGTCGATGCATTTTCGTTTCTGGCGCAATATACACAAAACCAAATTCTTCTCAAACAGATACCCAGTGCGGAAAACGAGTTGGCGACGCCCGATATCGACGGCGCCCGCCTGATTATCGAGCGGGTATTAGCCGAGAGCCGCGAAGTTCTAACGACTCAGGAATCCAAAGCGATCCTAGCCGCTTTCCGGATTCCGGTTTCACAGACGATTAAAGTTGACAGTCCAAAGGATGCGATGATTGCGGCTGAGACGATGGGTTTTCCGGTCGTCTTGAAAGTCAATATGTTCGAGTTCAGCCATAAATCCGATATTGGCGGCGTTCGGCTGAATATCTCGAGTGCCAAGGATATTTCGCATCATTTTCAGGAAATGGAGAATCTGATCAAGCAAAAATATCCCGAGATCGACAGGGTGATGATGACGGTCGAGCCGATGCATAAGTCTTTCAATGGGCGCGAACTTATGATCGGTGTCATTCGCGATCCGGTTTTCGGGCCTGCGATCAGTTTCGGATTAGGCGGAACGATGGTTGAGATTCTACACGATAAAGCCGTGGGCTTGCCGCCGTTGAACGAATATATGGTCGAGAAAATGATTGCCAAGACCAAGGCGGCTAAGTATCTTCAAGCGTTCCGTCAATTGCCGCCGGTCAACATGAAAGCGTTGGTCAATGCTTTGTTGAATGTGTCGAGCATGGTCAGCGAATTACCGGAAATAGTGGAGCTCGATATCAACCCATTGATTGTCGACGACAGAGGGGTGATAGCAGTCGATGCGCGGATCAAGGCCTGTGTTTCGCATCAGTTGAGTCCCTATAGCCATATGACGATTCATCCCTATCCGCACGAGATGATTCAGCATTACCAATTGCCGAACGGTATGAATATTTGTATTCGCCCGATTCGTCCCGAGGACGCCGAGATGGAGAAGGATTTTGTGCATAAGCTATCGGAGCGTTCGAAATATTTTCGGTTTATGCAGGCCTTGCAAGAGTTAACGCCGGATATGGTGGTTCGTTTTACGCAAATCGATTATGACCGTGAAATGGCGTTTATAGCCGTGACCGAAGAACAAGACGGAAAGCCTAATGAGTTAGGTGTCGGCCGTTACATGGCTAATCCGGATGGGCATTCGGTCGAGTTTGCAGTCGTGGTCTCCGATGAGTGCCATGGTATGGGGATAGGTTCGAGGATCATGAAGACGCTGATGCAAGCTGCAAAATATAAAGGGATATCCTTTTTTGAAGGCGAGGTGCTGGCAATTAACAAACCGATGTTGTCGTTGGTTAAGAAACTCGGCTTTACGATCGAGCCCATTCACGGCGATAGTGAAGTCGTTAGGGTCGTCAAGGATTTAAGGATGTGATAATTAACAGTGGTAGTGAAAGAACCGGCAAGCTCGTCATAAAAATGCATATGTAACCTAGAAAAAAGCATTTCACCATGAAGATCATGAAGCGTAAAAGTTATATTCATCGTAGATCAAAATTCGGCACCGGGGGGGCTGTCGGGCGAGTGATCGCGCGCGCACTTTCATTTTCCGTGGTGATACACTGGATTCATGAACGCTAGCCAAAAGGTTTCCGGCTCAATTGGCTTTTTGTTCTTGTTGAATGACGGCATCATCGACAGAATGTGCTAAAAACCAATTGTTCGCGATACGTTCGTGTAAAAAGGCCAATTTCGTTTGTAATTGATCGAGGATATTGCGTAATTGCAATTGGGTGGTTTGCCGCGTGTCGATCGATAGCACAAAGTCTTTCAGGTCGGCGACATCTTCGGGCAGTTTATCGTGATTAGGCAACTTACCGATGGCATCGGCCATTTCGTAAAGGCAGCAATTAATCGAGCGGGGCAGCGCGCTATCCAATATCAAGTAATTTAACACGTCGTCGCCTTTTATTCGGCTGCGCACATGGCGTCGATACATTAATAGCGCATTCAAGGACTGCAACACATTCATCCACAGCAGGCTTTCATATTGACGCATTTCATTGCTCCGCGATTCCGACAGTAATAACGAACTCAAGTCCAATATCCGGCTAGTCATGTCGGCTCGTTCGATGTTTCTGCCGAGCAAAATGAAATGGTAAGGATGGTCGTGGCTCATATAGCCGGAAAGTAGACCGGTAAAGCGCTGGCAACCTTCGAGGATTTCATTCAAAAATAAAACCCTCATGCGCCGGCTCGACACCGAATCCAGATGTTTTTTAGTATATAGGTAAAGCTCGTTGACTTGTTCCCAAGCTTCGTCGGGCAATAGCTCGCGTGTCGTACGAATATTTTCGCGGGCAAGGCTTAAGCATGAAAAAAGGGAATTTCGATGGCCGGGATCCGTTAATAGGAAGCGTGTAACATTACGCTCTTGAGCCAGTTTGTAATGTTCATGAAAGGCCTCCTGACAACCATTGATATGGATCAATTGTTGCCAGCCCATCTCGACTCCTTTGGGCAGGTCCATTAATAAATTCATGTGTACGCTAACTAGGCGAGCAAGATTTTCGGTGCGTTCCAGATAACGGGCGAGCCAATAGAGGCGTTCGGCGGAGCGTGACAGCATTAGTCGTTCTCCCGGTTGATAATCCATGTATCCTTACTGCCGCCGCCTTGAGAGGAGTTGACGACCAGCGAGCCTTTTTTGAGCGCGACGCGGGTGAGTCCTCCCGCGGTGACAAAGGTTTTTTCGCCTTGCAGTATGAACGGGCGTAAATCGATATGGCGAGGCTCTAAAATATCCTTACATAAAGTCGGCGAAGTCGAAATAGCTAGCGTGGGTTGGGCGATATAATTGCGAGGGTTTTTGAGAATGACCTTTCTAAAGGCCTCGACTTCCTTTGCGGTTGAATGAGGCCCGACCAGCATGCCGTAACCGCCGGATTCGTTAGCAGGTTTGACGACGAGTTCGGCCAGGTGCGCGAGCACATAATCGAGATGTTCGTTGTGACTGCAGAGATAGGTTTCGACATTGGGCAAAATCGGTTCTTCATTCAGGTAATAGCGTATCATTTCCGGCACATAGGCATAGACGACCTTGTCGTCGGCAACGCCGGCTCCCGGTGCATTGGCAAGTGCGACATTACCGGCTTGCCATGCGCGCATTAGGCCAGGTACGCCCAATACCGAGTCTTTGCGGAATACTTCCGGATCAAGAAAATCGTCGTCGATGCGTCGGTAAATCACATCGACTTTTTCCGGTCCTTCGATCGTGCGCATGTAAACGCAATCGTCATCGTCGACCATCAGATCGCAACCTTCGACCAATTGTGCGCCCATTTGTTGCGCCAAATAGGCGTGTTCGAAATAAGCAGAATTATAGATGCCGGGTGTTAATACCGCGATTTGAGGGCGTCCATTTTGATTCGGTGCAATCGACGATAACATTTCAAGTAGTTGTGTCGGATAGTCGTCGATCGGCAGAATATTAATGTCTTGCAATAATTCCGGAAAAACGCGCTTAGTAATGACGCGGTTTTCCAGCATGTAGGAAACACCCGAGGGCACTCTGAGGTTGTCTTCTAAAACATACATCATGCCGTCTCGGTCGCGCACCAAATCGGTGCCGCAAATGTTGGCCCAAACGTTGTGTCTAGGCTTCATTCCGATGCATTCCTTACGAAAGTTTTTAGAGCTGTTGATGATGTCGTCGGGAATCAGGCCTTCCTTGATAAAGGACTGTTTATCATAGACATCGCTGATAAAGTAATTGAGCGCAGATAATCGCTGTTTAAGACCTCGTTCGATGATGTGCCATTCTTTTGCATCGATGATCCTAGGAATGATATCGAAAGGCCAAGCCCTATCGATATTGCCTTCGTCGCTATAGACGGTAAAGGTGATTCCCATTTCCATGATTGCCAGTTCGGCGGCGGTTTTACGTTTGTCGATATCTTCCTTATTGAGCGTATTCAAATACTGGCATAGATTGTAGCTAACCGCTCGTGGTTGAAACTCCGAATGCATCAGTTCGTCGTATGCGTTTTCGGTGTTGTAGTTTTCCCAAATGCTAGACATAAAAATTCGGTTTCTTAAAGGGGGCTAAGAAAAAATAAGCATAAAAAGTGCCAGTTGATTAAAAGAAGAGGTGCTTTCCTGGTATATTTCAGAATTGAATGATAAACAAAGTCCTAGAGAATCAAAGATTGGACATGATCAATAATACACTCTTTACACATGAAGTTTTGGTCCCGATTTAAGGCTTCGCAACAAATAACTATTTTTGGTTTCCACGGTTCTCCGTGGAGCCCCATGCCTTAGCTGCCGTAGTAAGATCGGTATGTATCCCCACGCTGAAGCGGTGGGAACAAGGAAGGTTCCGATCTTTAGTCACATGACAATTTAGCTTAATGGCCGTGACGCAGAGCAGGGATCGATATGTGGCTTGGCTGTCCAAAGTGATGCGCGCCAATTTAATTTTTGTCCATATTGGTGCGCTCAATTCCCGTGCGAGCTAATTCGATCGCTCGAAGTAGAAGTGCAAATTAGTGAACCGGTAAGCAGAATGTTATTGAGCGCATTGCATTCTTGGTTAAGTGTGCATTATGGTTGCGAGTTGGGATATTTTAAGAAAGATTCGGTTTGAATAAGGCGTTTGATGTTGTGATTTTTATCCTTGTTATTCATAAGGTTATTGGGTAGAGTTTTGATGTCGGTATAATTTGGTGTGCGGGTTTTTGCATGAATTCTTTATGGCTTTGATATGTAATGCAAAATGTCAGCATGCTGGTTGTGATAATGGAAATTAGTAAACTATAAAAGAGGAGAAAATTTTATGCGTAACATTAAACTGTTCGATTCGGGTGTGCATAAATTCGTACTATTGAATGAAAGCGAACCCGGCGAGGAGGAGGGGATTCGTTCCAATCAATATCTCGTCGTGCATGGCGATAATGGCGTTTTGCTCGATCCGGGCGGATTCGGAGTGATGCCGAGTGTGCTCACCGAATTGTTGCGCTACATCAAGACCGAACAAATCAAAGCGATTATTTTGTCGCATCAAGATCCCGATATTGTCGGCGGATTGTCTACTTGGTTGGAGTTAACCGATGCTCCCGTATATGTGTCCAGCATCTGGCTCCGCTTTTTGCCGCACTATGGTATTGCCAGCATGGCTCAATTTGTTGGGGTTCCGGATGCGGGAAAGCAGTGCCGCTTTGCTGAAGATTTTGTATTGCAATTGGTTCCCGCGCATTTCTTGCATTCAGAGGGTCAGATCAATGTATACGACCCTATAGCCAAAGTGTTGTTCACCGGCGATATTGGTGCAGCGATGTTGCCTGTCGATGTCGAATATGAATTCGTTGACGACTTTGCCGCGCACTTACCTTACATAGAAGGATTCCACCGCCGCTATATGGTTTCCAACAAAGCCGCGCGCCTTTGGGTCGATGCCGTATCGGCTTTGGATATCGAGATGCTGGCTCCTCAGCATGGGCCGGTTTATCGAGGGCGGGCCGTAGCAGATTTTTTGAATTGGTTTAAAACGCTTCAATGTGGTGTCGATTTAATGACCAGAAGCGGGCATTTCGAGATGGAGAGCCGAAATGCGTCATGATTCTGGTAAAGGAGCGTCTGCTTATCCCGATCATATCGAGGATTTGCGTGTACGCTTGATGAACCAGCTTTTTTCGCTTCTTGAAAGTCAAACGCGAACTCGAAGTTTCGCATCTTCAATCAGTGCTTTGGTGCGTCGTGTCCATGGCGAGATTCTAGAAAATTTTGATCAAGTCCTGGCGCGTATCGACGATCCGGTGACCGTCGCGATGTTCCGTAAAGCGATCACAGATTGTCAAAGCCTTGACATGGCTTTCGAAAAGCTGGTCGATGAAAGGCAGCGGCAATGGCATAAAAACGGAAAATATTTGAAATCGGTAGTCGACGAATTGGGTGATACCACCTCTTATTTAGCTTCGGTGTTGGTGGAAAAGGGGCTGCTCGAGCGGCAGAGCCAAGTACTGGAAAATATTATCTTTTCGCATGAGAAAGTATCGCAATGGAAGGAGTTTGTTCAGGAGATCCTGATCGGTTTTCATGAAATTTTTCCGTTTAATTTTTTCTTTATCGCGTTTGCCGAAGAGCATGGTTTGTCCTTGTATTTTTATTACATGGGTAACTACTCCGATGCGGCAAAACAAGAAGTTCGCGGCCGCCTTGCCAAGGACATGCTAAGTCAACTCGGGTTACCGGACAATGCGCTGCTCGATATCGAAGAGTATGAGATTCCTTGCGAGGTTAATTTAATCGATGTCTGCGATATCAAGATGATTACCGTGCCGGTCCCTGACCAGGCTTACGGTTTAGATGGGCTTTTAGGCATTGCCTATGCCTCGGTTAATACATTAACGGCCCAAGAACAAGCAATCGTTCGTTCTTTGTTGTCGGTAATGGTGATGGTGGTCGGGTCTAGTAAAGTATTGAGCCGAACGCTTTCCGAATTGGAATATTATTCGATACATGATCCTTTGACCGGGATTCATAATCGCCGTTATTTTAACGATATGCTGGAATACGAGGTTGGGCGATCGGAAAGGCATAATCATCAGTTTTCGGTATTGTTGCTCGATCTTGACGATTTTAAGGATATCAACGACTTGTACGGGCATCCATTAGGCGATGAGGTGTTGAAAATAATCGCAGAATCGATTACATCTCATATGCGCAAGGGCGATATTGCAACGCGTATGGGCGGTGATGAATTCGCAATCATTCTGCCGGAAACTTCGCCGGAAGGCGCTAAGGTCGCGGCCGAGTCGATCCGGGCCAATTTGCAAAGCATTGCGTTCAAAACGCCGACAGAAAAGGCTTTCCATATTACGACATCGGTCGGCATCATTAGTTATCCGCGCGACATGCAGACTGTCGAAGATTTAATGTCGGGCGTCGATGTGGCGTTATATAAAGCCAAGGGCTTGGGTAAGAACGAAGTTTGCGAATTCGATGCGGCCGCACATTTGACGCAAATCATGCGCGATAGCCGTTCGTTTGTCGAAGACTTGCGGCTGGCGCTTCGCGAAGAGCGCATCCAACCTTATTTTCAGCCGATTGTCGATTGCAAAACCGGTGAAGTCTTTGCGTATGAGTCGGTTGCTCGTTTGATCGAGACCGACGGCAAAATTACAGCCGCCGGTCAATTCATTGAAACGATCGAAAAATACGGTTTGGGCCGTGAGTTGGACCGAATAATGGTGCGTAAGGTCATCGAGGCCAATAAAGCGATCATGCAGACGCAGGGCCGACCGAAACGTTTGTTCATCAATTTATCGGCTCAGGAAATTCAAGGCCGCGGTATTTTAGGTTATGCGGAGGAGTTATGTGCACAATTGGAGGTGCCGCCGAGCAGTATCGTGTTCGAAATTCTTGAGCGCGACGCAATCGGCGATATTACGCATATGGGGAAATTTCTAACCAATTTACGCAAAAAGGGATTTGCATTTGCTTTGGACGATTTTGGGAGCGGTTATAATTCGTTCCATTATTTGCGCGAATTACGCTTCGAATATGTCAAGATCGACGGCGCTTTCGTGCGCAATATCGTCAATTCCAGGATCGACCGGGCGCTGGTGCGCAATTTGTCGAATTTGTGTCAAGAGCTCGATATTATGACGATCGGCGAGTTTGTTGAGTCCGAGGAAATCTTTGATTTATTGAAAAGCATGGGGATTAATTTCGGCCAAGGATTTCATATCGGTTTGCCGCTCGATAGTTTGCCGGATAATAAAATTTGAAGCCGGGTAGGTGGGTGTTTCGATGAAACGCAGTGGGATAGGGGGGCGAGTCGGCTCTGCCGCTATTCCATTCCGCTTCATCGAAGTTCAAACGGCTGGTTACTTGGTTACTGAGTATTGTCCTTTTCGACGGCTTCGTCCAGGCGCTGCATGATGTCGGGGACTGCGCTGATGACTCGGTTCCAGCTTGGCATGAACGGGGTTTCCATTGGGTTGTCGAGAAAAGAATCGCCGGCGAGCATAATATTACGAGTAAACAATTCGACGGTTTTTTCCTCCTGGTGCCGATCCAACTTCAAGCCGTTGATACAGGCATCGTTGTAGTACGCTTCGATCGCATCGAGCGCGGTTCGGTAATAAGTTGCTTTTAGGGTTCGAAACGTTTCTTTGTTAAAAATCACGCCTTGCGTTGCCAGTTTGCGGTAAATCGCCTTGGCGATGTCGGTGCTCATCCTGGATAATCCGCGGCTGGCATCTTCTTCCGATAGCTCTTGATGCTTGTGATCGTAAGCATCGGCTATTTCCACTTGACAGATATGATTGCTGGAATGATTTCGGTAGATTTCGGACAATACGCCGACTTCCAGTCCCCAATCGCTCGGTATGCGAATTTCCTTGAGACTGTCGACGCGAGTGGCGAACTCGCCGGACAAAGCATAACGAAAGCTGTCCAAATAATTGAGATAATCCATATTGCCGATGACTTTTTTTAGTGCTCTGATCAACGGCGTGACTAATAGACGGCAGACCCGTCCGTTTAGTTTATTATCGGCGACCCGATAATAATAGCCTTTGCAGAATTCATAATTAAAGCTGGGGTTGGCGACAGGATAAAACAGTCGGGCCGGCAGTTCTCTGTTATAGGTTAATATGTCGCAGTCGTGCAACGCGACCGCTTCCGCTTGACGCGAGGCGAGAACATAGCCGTAACAATACCAGACATTGCGCCCTTTACCGGGTTCGATCGGCGCGAGTCCTTCTTCGGCAAGCAAGCGATCGATCGCTTGCAAATTGGGCCCGTCGTTCCAAAGAATTTTATGGGGCTGCGGCAGTTTGCTGAAAAATTCACGAGCATGGTTAAATTCGCTACGGTCGGCACGGTCCAACCCGATGACAATCTGGCTTAAATAAGGAATTTCTCGTATTTGCTCGATAATGTTATTCAGTGCCGGACCTTGTAGTTCCGAGTAGAGCGAAGGCAATACTAACGCCATTGGCCTTTCTTTGGAAAAGGCCAGTAATTCATTCTCCATTTCGGCCAGTCGGTTATGTTGCAGGCGGTGTAAGGTCGTAATTGCACCGTTTTGAAAAAAATCACTCATGGTTGGCTCCTCCGTCGATACGTTTGAAAATAGCCTCCATCGCTTCGCGCCATCCTTCGGGGGCTTGATGTTGAGTATAGATGACTTCAGCATCAGGTTTATTTATTGCAAGAGATGTGCCTGACTTTTTGCGAATGACCGCAGCCAGGTCTGCTTGCTCGAGCATGGCCCTGTCATTTTGGCTATCGCCAAGGGCGATGCTGGTAAAGTGGATGCCATAGTTTCGATGATAGAGCTCAATCAGTTGATGCATGGCCTTGGCCTTATCGGTATTTTGTCCTTGCGCATGAAAAAAACGGCCGCCTTTCAATAGTTTTAGTCCGTTTTTTGCCAGGGCTTGTTCGAAGTGCGCTAATTCAGCATTGCCGCCTTGCCAAAGCAGCGGTTCTGAGCCGGTTCTTTGTTTGGCCATCGCCGCTTTGGTCAAGCCTAAGCCGGTCAGTTTGCTGACGGCTTCGAGGCTGAGCTCGGAAAATCCGGTAAAAGGAAAGTGATGCTCGGCTTTGAGTCTCTGCAAGACGGCTAAGATTTCATCGTAATCGGGGCCTAGGCGAACGGGTGTGAGTGGTGCCGTATATTCGCTAAATAAATTAGCCGGAATATAGATTGCAGCCCCATTTTCGACCACAAAAGGGTCATTATTATGGAGCGCTATTCGGATGTCGAGGATTTCGGGCAGTGTTTTGCTGGAATTTAGGATAAGCGGGATTTTATGGGTTGCGATTCTTGCTAGAACGCCCTCTGATGGTGCGAATGAGTATGAGTAATGACCCAATAAGGTGCCATCAAGATCTGAAAAAATGAGATAAGGATACATAATGGTGCTTGGTTTTCATGGATTTCCGGTCGGAGAGGATGGGGGCATCGGTTAAAAGTCGATTAATATACCCGCCGTAGATCAAAATTCGGCACCGGGGTGTTCGTCAAAGGACGCCGTAAACCCAGTACCTAAATTATCCAAGACAATTAATCATAGCCAATGGGCTATGGAATTAGGTGCTGGGTAAAGGCTTCCATGTTGGTTCTTATTCCCTCACCTAATGGAACTTGCGTCCCGGCGCCTGCTTAGGCGCTGCCGAAATTATATTTACGCCCCAATCCTTAATCCCAATCGGCGGTAATGTCGACCAATAAGATGCGGTCGTTATCTAACCGGATTGCCAGGGTTTTACACAGTTGATCGGTGTTAAAGTCCTTGTATCGCGAAGAGGCGACTGGGCGAGAGGTGGTCTCCGCTTGTTCTAATGCCAGTAGTTGATAAAAATAAGGCCGCCACGACCAATTAAAGCCGATTTGCTTAGGGTCTTCGAACCATTTTCCGAGTTTGAAATTAAAGTTTGATGAAATTTGCGTGCCTTGATTGTCGCATAGATAGAATCGGAGGATGCCGCTTTTTTCGAAAGGTCGCTCCGCGAGTTCATTTAAGTTGAAGTCATTTTGTAGTGCATCTTGCAATTGTGCTATCAAGTTTTTTATTAAGTTAATCCGAGAGATTTTTTTACGTTCGGTCTCAAGTGTTTTCTGTAGAAATTTTTTTCGTAGCGAGGCGATATGGCGACTGTAATTTTCTGTAGGGGCGAAGTCTGGCGTAGCCTCTGAAAATAGAAAGCCCTGCATGAATTGAGCGCCGCAACGTAGACCGAAAAAAAATTCGTCGTCGGTTTCGATGCCTTCGCAAACAATTTTGCAGCCGTTGAGCTTTCCGAGTCTGGATAGTAAATGAACAACATCGCTGGCGATGCCGCCTTTTACGGCCATTTTGAATAAGCGCATGTCCAATTTGATAAAGTCCGGTTTAATGGCCATGACTCTTTCGAGTTGTGAAAACCCGGTGCCGAAGTCGTCGATGGCAACTTTTAAGCCGTTTTTGCGGTAAATTTTCACCGTTTCGGCGAGTTTATGTAGATCGCCTTGGGCTTCGGTGATCTCAATGATAATGCGCTGTTGATTGATCCTTAATTCATCGATCATGCGGAGTGTGGGGATGTCGTGGAAGTTATTGAGTAAATCCAGCCACGCCGCTGAAATATTGATGGCAAGATAACTGTTGCCGGGTAAAAGAGTGAACTTCTCGAGTGCAAGGCGTCTGACGATGCGGTCATATTCGATGCGTTCCGTGTTGGCGATTTCAGGATTGGAAAAAAGCCCTCCGGCTGACACAATTCGGCGGTTTTCGTCGCGGCGTCTGGCCAAGGCTTCGTAGCCGACTATGTTGCCGCTGGCAGCACCGAGAATGGGTTGAAAATAAGGAAATAAAGATTGATTGTAGTCCATGTCCGAATATATGAGGTTTGCAAGAGGGGAGGGTTAGCAAAGCCAATATGAGCAAGCAATAGTTATGCCTTTTTTATTGTAGTGGACGATTTTTTATGTTTGCTGGCAAAGATGCGTGGAAACAGATGAAGTGTTTTGTTGCCGAAATGGTGCGCTTAACGGTGGCGATGGGCAAAAGTGGGGCGGCGGCGGATTGCTACTATAAGCAGGGTTTATTAAAGCAGAGTAGGTGTTTTGTGGGGCAGTTATGGAGTTGCGGTAATTTATTTCAGGTATAAAAAAACCCCCCGCTTTGTGGGCGGAGGGCTTTTTTTACGTTTTTATTCTACGAAAACGTTTTTAGCCGCTTTTCTTCTTTGTTCTGCGGCTTGAACTTGAGCTTCGCTTTGACCGACAGCTTTGCTTTCAAGATGTTCGGTTTCTCTGCCTTTCAGCAAGAATACGCCGATTATTGTGCCAAGAATAAGTGCGCCTATCCACAGCCAAAAAGTATCTTTTTCTTGTGCTTCTGCCATTTTATTATCCTCTTGTTATTTTAGTAGTGTTATTAATCCCCTTCTCCTCAAAGGGGGACTCTATAAAAGTCAGTTATAGAGCTTGTTCGCCGAAATTGAATTTCCACGACGGGACAATTTTTAACATGATCGAAGAAACATGTCAAAAACTATTATTAAAAACTTTTATTTTGGTAAGGGAATCAAAAGCTAGAGATTTAAAGTGCCGGTATATGCGGTATAGGCTTTATGCGCGGCGACGATTGAAAGTGTTATAAAAATAATGCCGCTGAGTCTATGGAGCGTCGATAACGGAATTTTTTTCATTAGTGTTCGGCCGACCAAAACTCCCAGTATCGAAGTCATGGCTAGCGCGATAGTTGAGCCTAGCCAGACGGCGGCGGGAAGGGTGGTGCTGCTTAATCCCGCGACCGCCAATTGTGTTTTATCGCCGAATTCCGCGACGGTAATTAAAAAAAAGGTCGTGAAGAAAATTCCGTGTCCACTTTTTTCTTTGATCACTTCATCGGTGTCTTCTTCCTCGTTAACACGGAGTGCATGTGCTCCGAATAAAGCAAATAAAACGGCCACGGATGCGGCTACGATGTATTCAGGCAGCCATTTTGCGATGGCTGCGCCGAAAATGACCGCCAGAGTATTTAACAGCACAAACGCGGCAATTGCGCCTAAAATAATCGGTAAAGCGCGATGCCGGGCGGCCAAGGTCATGCAGACTAACTGGCTTTTATCGCCGATTTCGGCGGCTGCAATCAGTACGAAAGAGGTCAATGATGCAGTTGAAAACTCGGCAAGGTTATCGGAAAAAAGCAGGCTCAAAATTTGTTGCCACTGTAGATGAATAGGATCCATGGTTTTTTGAAATTAATGGTTTTTAATGTGGGTAGCAGTGAATAGTAAATTAGCCGAGTAAGTTGTCCAAAATCATCATGATGATGAAACCGATCATCAAGGCAAATGTGGCGTGCCTGGACCTGCCTTCGGAATGGGTTTCGGGAATGATTTCCTCACTGATGACGAATAACATTGCGCCGGCGGCGAAGCCCATCGCAATCGGTAAAATCGGCGTGAAAATCGTAACCATCGTGATGCCTAATAATCCGCCGACCGGTTCTACCAGGCCGGTTAAAGTTGCGATACCGACGGCTTTCCATTTGTTATAGCCTAAGCCCACTAAAGGGAGTGCGACGGCGAGGCCTTCCGGAATGTTTTGCAGAGCAATTGCTGTTGCCAGGACGATGCCGTTTTTCATATCGCCCGAGCCGAAACTTACGCCGACCGACATGCCTTCCGGAAAATTATGGATCGTGATTGCAATGATAAAGAGCCAAATTTTATTTATGGAGTTTAGGTGTTGATCGGAAATGCTATCGAAATGAATATGAGGCAGTTTGCGGTCGGCAAAATGGAGAAACAATGCGCCGATCATCATACCTAAAGAGGCCACCCAAAGCCCGTTGCCGGGCCAAATTTGGTTGCCATAGTCGATGCTCGGCACCAGCAGAGAAAAGGCGGTAGCAGCAAGCATTACGCCGGCAGCCGCGCCTAATAGGCTATTAAATAGATTTTTCGATATTTCGGTAAAGAATAGGGCAGGCAGGGCTCCGGCTCCTGTTGCGAGGCCTGCCAGAATGCTTGCCAAGAAGCCGATCACGACGATTTCGCCGAAAATCAGATAGAGGCTACCGAAAACGACAACTTGCGAAGCGGCAAAGAGTCCGGTCCACGTCAGCCGGCGTTGGGCGGGAGGCAATGCCATGATTTTTTGATAGCGGTCGCTCGAAGTGATGGTTTCCCATTGGCGAAAAAAATAATCTTGAATGGTCGTTGAGAATGCGGATTGTGTCATGAGTGCGGCCCGGGTTGAGTGGTTTTGAAAATATCGTAAGAATAGTAGCGTTATTTTAAAGAGTTTACATACAGGAAACGAATAAGATTTTGAGCACGCAGAGCGGGGTGATTTGCAATGGTTGATTTGGGAAATTTTCCTTTTTATTGGGTGCGACTATTTTTTAATTGACCAACCGTCGACAATATGCGGCTAAATTAGTCTAGAGGGGATTATGAAAAAAATAGCTATTGCGATTCTTGGTCTTTCGGGTGCTACGGCGGTACAAGCAGAGCAGGATATCATGGAGCTGGAAAAGGTCGAGGTGGTCGGCGTGTCGCCGATACCAGGCTCCGAAGTGCCGATCGATCAAATACCTTCCCATGTTCAGACTGCGCATGCCGACGATTTGCAAAAAGCTCAAAGCATCTCGTTGGCCGACTATTTGAATCGCTATATGGGCAGCGTACATGTCAACGAAGCGCAAAACAATCCGCTGCAACCGGATATTTATTATCGCGGTTTCGTCGCGTCGCCGTTGTTGGGTTTGCCCCAGGGTTTGTCGACTTATGTCAACGGCGTCAGGTTCAACGAGCCGTTCGGCGATACCGTGAACTGGGATTTGATTCCGGAAGGTGCGATCGAGTCGATGGCCTTGTATCCGTCGAACCCGGTTTACGGTTTGAACAGCTTGGGCGGCGCTATCTCGATCAAGACCAAGACCGGTTTTTCCGCGCCGAAACATGAGCTCGAAGTCTATGGCGGTTCCTGGGACAGGCATTCGGAGGAATTGACCAGCGGTTGGAACAACGGCACGTTCGGCTATTTTATCGATCTGCGTCATTTCGAGGAAGAAGGTTGGCGCGATTTTTCCCCGACCAAGGCCGACCAAGTGTTCGGCACGTTGAGCTGGCGCGGCGATAGGGGCTCGCTCGATTTGACGCTCGGCGCGAACGACAACAAGTTGCTGGGCAACGGTGCGGTGCCCGTACAATTGCTGAAGGAAGACCGAAACGCAATTTTTACTCATCCGGATCGGACTATCACGCGTATGTTCTTCTCGGAGCTCGAAGGGCAATTCGATTTGACCGATAAAGTTGTGATTAGCGGTAATGCCTATTTCAGACAGAATCGGATCAAGACCTTCAATGGCGATGACAGCGATTATGAGGCATGTGAAGACCCGGTCAATGGCGGTTTCCTGTGCGAAGAAGAAGGCGATGAAGAAGAACGTGTCGTCGATATCAATGGCAACGAAGTTCTCGCATCCGACAGCGTCGAAGGTGCGACCAACAATTACAGCCAAACCAACATGCGCAGCCGCGGCGGAACGATACAGACGGCTTTCGGCCAAGACTTGTTCGGCCACAAGAATAACCTGACGGTCGGCGTCAGCTACGATTATTCCGAAGTGCATTTTCAATCGGATACCGAGTTGGGATCGTTGACCGAAACGCGCGGTACAACGCGTAGCGGTATACTGGTCGACGAGTCGAGAGTGCGCTTGAATACCGACACTTCGGCGGTCGGCGTGTTTTTGTCCGACAGTTTTTCGATTACCGACGACCTGACCGCTACGGTTGCGGGACGCTATAACTATATTCATATGAATATGTCGGACGGTTATATCACCGATGCGGAAAAAAACTTGAACGGCTCGCATACGTTCGAGCGGCTCAATCCGTCAGCCGGCCTGACGTACCGCATTTTCGACAATCTGACCGTGTACGGTAGTTACAGCGAATCGGCCAGGGCGCCGACGCCGATGGAACTCAGCTGCGCCGATCCCGAGGCGCCGTGTAAACTACCGAACTCGTTTGTCGCCGATCCGCCGTTGGCGCAAGTCGTTGCGAAAACTTGGGAAGGCGGCTTTCGGGGGGATCTGGACGAATTGCTCGGTAAAGGCGACTTGAAATGGAATCTTGGCTTTTTCCATACCATCAATTCCGATGACATCATTTTTCAGCGCGGCGGCGATAGTATCAGTGAAGGTTTTTTCAGCAATATCGGCAAGACAAGGCGTTACGGCATAGAAGCCGGTACTTCGATCGCTTATCCGCAGCTATTCAGCACGATAGACGATTGGTATTTTTCGGCCAATTACACGTATTTGAACGCACGGTTTTTAAGCGGATTCAGGGTTCAAGATCCGGTTGACGAGGATAACGAGGATGGTGTTTGGGTCGACAAAGGCCGCCGAATTCCGGGGCTCCCGGAGCACATGTTCAAGGCTTCGGTCGGCGTCGATTTGTGGCAAAAATTAATGCTCGGTATTGATGGTGTCTATAGCGGTGCTCGGTATTACCGGGGGGACGAAGCCAATCAACATGCTAAATTAGGCGGTTACTGGTTGTTCAACGGCAGGGCTGAATATAAAATCACCGACAATTTTGCATTATTCGGCCGTATCGATAATATCTTCGATGCTAACTACAACACATTTGGTGTTTACGGCGAAGCCGATGAAGTATTGGGCGACGATTATGAGGATGGTCGTTTCGTCTCTCCGGGGATGCCAAGGGCGGGTTGGATAGGTGTCCGCTTGAGCATGTGATGTTCGATGGTTCTTGTCGACTGTAACAAGACGTGATTTTCCGGCACAGGGATGTGTCAAAACTTTGTTGAGGCGAATGCCGTAACAAAATTTCAGGCAATAAAAAGCCCGCATAAAGCGGGCGTGTTCAGATTGTTATTGTTATTATTTATTTGAACGTTGTTGTCGCCAAGACAACTAAGCAGTTTGCTCGTTTGTTATTGTTATAATTCAAGGCGTTGAAGCCTTGTCCTCCTCATTACCGATTATTTAATCGGGCTCACTCCGTAAGCTGGAAAGAATTTTATATCATTAAAATTAGTGATGTCTATCAAAAAAAACGATTTTAGTTAAAAAATAGTTTCGGGTCGAAAACATATAAGAAAAACAATAGGATATAAACAATTAGTAATTGCTTATTTGGTAAATTGAACGGCAGTGTTTGCCAGCTGTAACTAGCTATTCAGGTTGCATTCAGTTTATTTCTAACCAAGTAAAAGAGTTGGGTTTTATTGGTTGCGTTTACGCTGTTCTTCTTCACGTATAAAAAAAACCAATCGTTCGTTGAGAATTGCCGATAAGTAATAATTGATTCCTGGCGATTTTTGAGCGAGCTTGATTTGTGTGATGGCGGCGTCGGTTTGGCCCATTGCATAATAATACTCAGCCAGATAGCGATGCGATTCGGCCGGTTGCTTCAAGTCGCTGTAGATCTGTGCCAGCAGTTTAAAATAGACGGGTTGCCGTTTTGTATTCGTGTCCAGCATTTGCAAAATTTGTCTGGCTTGTTCGGGTTTGCCGGCTTTCAGCAAAGCGGATAGGGTCTCGAGCTTGATCGCTTGGTTACCGGGGAATTGCTGCGTTGCTGCTTGATAGCGCGCTAAGGCATTTGAAAAGTTTTGTGCTTCCAATGCGCATCGAGCGTAAGCTGTTGCAAACTGAGGTTGCTCGGGATATTCCTGGGTCAATGCCTTGAAAATTCGTTCGGCTTCTTGGAAGTTTCTTGTGTTTAGATGGACAAGGCCCGTTCCGTAACGAGCCACTGCTCGTTGTTGTTGTGTGCCTTGACTAAGTCGTGGTTTGAAATAATTCAAAACCGGTGTGTAATCGTTGGCGCTAAGTACTCTGAGTTTTGCCCGTGTCAACAAATAACCCATTGAATCGGGATATTGCTGGTAGGGATATTTTTCGGCTCGGCCACGGGTGTCGGAGATCCGAGAAGAAGTTACCGGGTGAGTCCTTAAAAATTCGGGAATGCCCCGTCCATAATAACGACTGGATTGTTGCAAACGCTCAAAAAAAATCGGCATGCTACGCGGGTCGAAATTGGATGCCGCAAGCGTTTGCATACCGACCCGGTCGGCTTCCTGTTCGTTATCACGGGTAAAATCGATCTGAAACTGTATGCTGCCAGCTTGAACGGCCATGATCGCCGCTTGAGCGAGTTCCGGTGATTGTGTGCCGATTAAGATTGCCGCCAAAGTCGCCGCTGCGGTCGGTATGGACAGACGGCTGGCGGCTTCGAATGCACGGTAAAGGTGGCGTTGAGTAACGTGAGCGATCTCATGTGCCATCACAGAAGCAAGTTCGCTTTCCGCCTCGGATGTCAAAATCAGTCCCGAATTGATGCCGATATAACCGCCCGGTCCGGCGAAAGCATTGATCGCGTTATCCATGACCACGAAAAAATGAAACGGATTTCCCGGGGTGTCGCTGTTGGCAACCAGTTTCCGACCGATTCCTTCGATATATTGCTGTATTTCAGCATCCTGGCTGATGACGATTTGCGAATGCAGGCTTCGGTAAAATGCCTCGCCTAATTGTTGTTCCTGAGCAGGAGATATCAACGTGCCGGAAGAGTCGCCCATATCCGGTAATTCGATTTTGGTTATATCAGGCGCAAAAGGGCGGTTGCCTTGTAAAAACAAACTTAAAATTAATAATAAGGCCGGTTTTTTAATCATGCGCGATGTGACAAAAAGCTAACTGATTTTGTTCCACATGCGATTTCATCGAAATTATACGTAGATCAAAATTCGGCGCCGGGGCATTAACGGACGCCGTTAGTCTCCCACTTAAATTATGCTGGAATATTAAAAGTAGCGCAAAACACATGGGGTTTAATTGCTGGAGTTAAGCATTCCCGGATATTGATAGCGTACGTTAAATAACACACAAATTCCAGCAATAAGACCGGTTTCAGTTACTTAAGAAAAAAGCTTTGCAACCCCCGCAAACTTTTCGGATCCAAGTATAATGAAATTTTTGCTGGCACAGGTTGAATGGTATGGACAGTAGTATTGCACTAACCGAATCCTATCGCTTTCGTCCCGGGGTTCGTTTTCCACCCGGCGCAACGCCAATGAACGGAGGTATCAACTTTTCGGTTTTCAGTCGTCATGCGAGCCTAGTTGAATTATTGCTTTATAAAGCTGCCGATAGTCCCGAGCCGTTTCAGATTATTTCGCTCGACCGTAAATCTCATCGCGCTTATTTTTATTGGCATGTGTTCGTCGAGGAGCTCCCTTTGGGAACACATTATACCTGGCGGACGGATGGTGCGAATGATACCGCCGAGAGCGGACGCCGCTTCAACATCCGCAAGGAACTGCTTGATCCTTGGGCACGTGCAGTAACCGATGATATGTGGAATCGAAGTCTAGCTTGCGCCACTAATGAAGCTGGTCATCATTCGTTTCGAGCCGTCGTTACCGACTCCCGATTCGATTGGGAGGGTGAGCAGTCCATCGAATGCGGGCTCGAAGGGGCAATTATCTATGAGTTACATGTTGGAGGCTTTACCAAAGATAAATCTTCGAAAACCAGCCATCCGGGTACATTTTCCGCCTTAATCGAAAAAATTCCGTATTTACAGGCTTTGGGTATAACGCATGTAGAATTGTTACCGGTGATGGCATTTGACGAACAGCATGTGCCGCCTGGGGTCCAAGCCAGAGGGCTTAAAAATTACTGGGGTTACAGTACGCATAGTTTTTACAGTCCTCATCCCGGCTTTTGCATAACGCCGGAATTAGGTACGCACGAGGAAGAGTTTAAAACATTGGTCAAAGCCATGCATGCGGCAGGTATTGGGGTCATTCTCGACGTAGTCTTCAATCATACCGCCGAAGGCGATGAAGAGGGGCCGTTAATTAATTTCAAGGGTTTGGCGAACGATATTTTTTATCACCTCGATGCTGACGACCGGAGGCGATATCTGGATTTCAGCGGCTGCGGAAATTCTCTCAATTGTAACCATCCGATGGTGACGGCATTCATTGTTCATTGTCTGGAATACTGGGTTGAGCAGATGCATGTCGACGGATTTCGCTTCGATTTGGCCAGCGTGTTTGCGCGGGGAGACAACGGTGTGCCGATGGATCATCCGCCGTTGCCATGGCGAATCGAGTCGTCCAGGCTGTTATCCGAATTACCTTTGATTGCCGAAGCATGGGATGCCGAAGGGCTCTATCAAGTCGGTGCCTTTCCCGGAATGACCTGGTCGGAATGGAACGGTCGATACCGTGATGTAATTCGCCGCTTCGTCAGGGGCGATCCGGGTTTAATCGGGGCTGTCGCCACCAACATTGCCGGCAGTAGCGATCTCTACGCGGACGGCGATCGTTTGCCGGTGAACAGTATCAATTTTGTGACGTGTCATGACGGTTTTACGTTGCACGATTGGGTAACTTATGAGCATAAGCATAACGAAGCGAATGGCGAGGGGAATCGGGACGGCACCGATGATAACCTGAGTTGGAATTGCGGCGTCGAAGGCGAAACGTTCAACCGAAAAATTAATGAGTTGCGCCGGCAGCAAGCCAAAAATGTGTTGAGTTTGTTGATGTTAAGTCAAGGGGTGCCGATGTTAAACGCCGGTGATGAAGTGCTGCGTACTCAAGGCGGCAATAATAATGCTTGGTGCCAGGATAACGAAATTTCCTGGTTCGATTGGCATCTCGTTGAAAAAAATAGCGATATGCTTCGTTTTGTCAAAGAATTGATTGCCTTGAGGCGCCGTCATGCGAGCCTGAATCGTAGCAGTTTTTTGACCGGCGAGATTATTCCGGCGCGCAATCTTCCGGATATCGTTTGGCATGATGCAGACCTCGGTGAGCCGGCATGGGATGATGAGCAGGTCCGGTTTTTAGCTTTTATGTTGGCGGGTTTAACCGTCGACGAAGAAGACTTATATGTCTTATTAAACATGTCGGATCATAAAATCGCCGCGCAATTACCCCCGGTTTCCGACCGGTTTTGGCATCTTGCTATCGATACCGCGCAAGTGTCGCCTTTGGATGCTGTAGAGAAGTCTGATCAATCCGTTTGGGTAGGTTTGGCTTGTGCTGTCGAGGCTCGGAGTATTATGGTTTTTGAGGCGCGAAGTAAATTGGTGAAAGGTGAAAGGTGAAAGGTGAAAGGTGAAAGGTGAAAGGTGAAAGGTGA
>NZ_JBNGHF010000058.1:0-25464 GCF_050611805.1 Methylotuvimicrobium sp. | reverse complement strand
TTCACCTTTCACCTTTCACCTTTCACCTTTCACCTTTCACCTTTCACCTTTCACTGCTAACTGCTAACTGCTAACTGCTTAAGATTTGGTCATAAATAACTTCCCTATTTTTAATGAAAGGTAAGGAACGAGCATGAAATAACTTCGACAACTTCTGGGAGGGGGTTCGGTGGCTCGATTGACAGGTGTCGGCGGCAGGGAAAGCCGCCGTCAAGCCTACACGGATGTATTCACGGCGTCCTGTCAAGCGAGTTACCGAACCCGCTACAAAACTCATAGCTCCAGGAAGTTATTTTTCACGAAATCCTTACTGCTAACCAACCCTAACCCACTGCCGCGCCCATTTTAAAGATCGGCAGGTACATCGCAACGATCAAGCCGCCGACCAAGACACCCAGCACCGACATGATCAACGGCTCCATCAAGCTGCTGAGATTGTCTACCAAATTATCGACCTCTTCTTCGTAAAAATCGGCAACCTTGCTCAGCATCGTATCGATCGAACCGGATTCCTCACCGATTGCGACCATTTGGATCACCATGTGCGGGAACAAAACGGTCTGCTGCATGGCAAATTGCAAGCGTTGGCCGGTCGCAACATCTTCGCGCATCTTCAACACGGCATCGGCATAAATGATGTTTCCACAAGCCCCCGCTACCGATTCCAGCGCTTCGACCAATGGGACGCCGGCAGCGGACATCGTCGACAGCGTTCTGGAGAAGCGCGCGATGGCCGATTTATTCAAGATCAACCCGACAACCGGTATTTTTAGTAAGGTTCTGTCCAGAAAATGATTGAACGGCCTTGAGCGTTTATGGAAATAATTAAACGTATAGACAATCGCTACGATACTACCGACCATTATCCACCACCATTCCTGCATCCATTCGGAAAGATTGATAACCATCTTCGTGAAAGCGGGAAGATCGGCTCCGAAGCCCTGAAACAACTCTTCAAACACCGGCACAACGAAAATCAGCAAAATGGCGGTGACGACAAACGCGACAACCAGCACTGCAATCGGATAGGTCAACGCTTTTTTGATTTTTTTCTTGAGCGATTCGGTTTTTTCTTTATAGGTCGCTATTTTATCGAGCAATGTCTCAAGCACCCCAGCCTGCTCGCCCGATTCGACCAGATTACAAAAAAGTTCATCGAAATAAATCGGTCTTCTTTTCAGCGCTTCGGCCAAAGTATCGCCGCCTTCGATATCCGCCTTGATGTCTAGTAACATCTTTTGCATACTGGGGTTTTCATGGCCTCTCCCGATGATATCGAACGATTGTACCAACGGCACCCCCGCTTCGAGCATCGTCGCGAGTTGCCGGCTGAAAATAGCGATATCGCCTGGCGTAATGGCTTTGACACGCGTGCCGAACAAAGGCTTGGGTTTTTTCTTGACGCTAATGACGCGCACGCCCATTTTGCGCAATTCGCTCCGCGCAATCGTTTCGGATTTCGCGGAGATGTCTCCCTTGGTGCGTTTCCCGCTTTTATCTTTGCCATCCCAGATGAAATCAATTTGTTCGACTTGTTCAGACATAATTACTCCTTAGTGACCCGGTCGATTTCTTCCAGGCTAGTGATGCCTTGACAGACTTTTTCAAGACCGGACGCGCGCAGGTCGTTGATGCCTTCGGCTTTGGCTTGTTCGGCCAATTGCATGGTATTGCCGCCTTCCAGAATCAGTTTCCGCATGTTTTCGCTGATCGGCATAACCTGATAAATGCCGACCCGTCCTTTGTAACCGCTAGTGCAATGTTCGCAACCGGCAGGATTGGCCGTAAAAATTTTAATCTTAGCTAGATCTTCTTCTTTGAAACCGGCAGAAATCAACACCGAATCCGGTAAATCGGATTTGACCTTACAATATTCGCATAAGCGTCTAGCAAGACGTTGAGCCATGATCAAATGTACCGCCGAAACTATGTTAAACGGCGGCACGCCCATTTGCACGAGTCGATTTAACGTTTGCGGCGCATCGTTAGTGTGCAGCGTAGACAATACCAAGTGGCCCGTTTGTGCGGCCTTGACAGCAATCTCGGCGGTTTCCAAATCCCGTATCTCACCGACCATGATGATATCCGGATCTTGCCGAAGAAAAGCCCTCAAGGCACCGGCAAAGGTTAACCCGGCTTTTGGATTCATATTGACCTGATTGATACCCGGCACCGTAATTTCAACCGGATCCTCGGCAGTCGATATATTCCGTTCGACGCTATTTAGCAGATTCAAGCCTGTGTAAAGGGTAACGGTTTTACCGCTACCTGTAGGCCCTGTTACCAAAACCATACCATAAGGCCGGTTGATCGCCTCTAGAAATCGTTGTTGTTGGACGGGTTCAAAACCTAGTTTTTCGATGCCGATTTGCGCGCTGGTCGGATCGAGAATACGCAGTACGACTTTTTCACCGAACAAAGTCGGACAACTATTGACCCGAAAATCGATTGCCCGATTTTTCGACAACGCCATCTTAATCCGTCCGTCTTGAGGAACACGCCGTTCGGCGATATCCATTTTAGCCATGACCTTGATACGAGAAATAATCCGGGCCGAGATATTGGGAGGCGGACTTGCCACTTCATACAGCATGCCGTCTGCACGAAATCGAATTCGAAAGCTTTTTTCATAAGGCTCAAGATGAATGTCCGAAACCCCTTTTTTAATCGAATCGAGCAAAATTTTATTCACGAAGCGAACGATAGGCGCATCGTCCACATCACTTGCTGCCTCGTCTCCGGCCGGCTCCTGATCGCCGCCGGTAATTTCGAGATTATCCAGATCGGAATCCAGTAAATCGGTCATCGTGGTATCGGCAGCTTCCAGCGACGTCTCGATAGCCTTAGACAATTTATCTTCTTCGACCAGAATCGTGTCGATATTCAGGCGCGTATGAAACTTTATCTCGTCCTGTGCTTGAAAATTGCCGGGGTCGGAAACCGCCAAAAACAACCGGTTTCCGCGCTTAAGCAAGGGTAAAACATGATGCTTTCTGATCAGTTTTTCGCTAACTAAATTGACCGGCAAAGCACGAATATCGAGCGCGTCGAGATCGAGCTGCGGAATACCGAATTCTTTGGAAGCTTTGGCTGTTACGGATTTACTGTCAACCAATTTATTGGTCACCAAATAACTGATTAGCGGTAATTTGGCTTTCTTCGCTGCCTGCATATGCAACTGCATATCCGCCTCGGTAATCAGGCCGGCTTGTACCAAACATTTCGGTAGCCCGCCAATCGGCAGGTCGATTAAATCTGTTGCCATAGATGAGGTTTGAGGTTCAAGGTTCAAGATTCAAGGTTCAAGGTTCAAGGTTCAAGGTTCAAGGTTTAAAGTTTAAGGTTCAAGATATAAGTTCCACCTTGCCCCTTTCTCCTTGACACTTGAACCTTGCCCCTTATTAAAGTGCCTTTATCTTTATCAATTGTGCTTCCAAATTGTTAAGTGTAGATCGTAACTCGATGAGTTTATGTTTTTCTTTATCGACTACCTCAGCCGGTGCTTTATCGGTAAAGGACGGATTATTAAGCTTGCCTTCGATCCTCGGTAATTCCTTGCTGATGCGTTGAATTTCCTTGTTTAATCGGACCGATTCGGCTTCTTTGTCGATCAACCCCGCCATCGGTATCAAAATTTTCATATCGCCGACCAAGGCAATTGCGGACTCGGGCTCGGCATCACCTTGAGTTAGCCATTCAATTTTTTCCAACCGCCCCAACTTTTCCAAATAGCCTCGATTATTCTCGACAAAATTACGGTCCTGATCTAAGCCGTTTTGCAGCAATACCGACAAAGGTTTTCCTGGAGCAATATTCATTTCGCCGCGAATTCTGCGCACACCTAAAATAAAACTCATGATCCAATCGATTTCATGCACGGCAGCCTTATCGATTTGCTCAGCATCGGATTCCGGATATGGCTGAAGCATGATGGTCGCCTCATGAACGCCGATCATCGGCGCGATGCGCTGCCAAATTTCCTCGGTAATGAAAGGCATTAGCGGATGAGCCAACCGCAAAATTTGCTCCAAAACGGACAATAACGATTTACGCGTTCCTCGTTGCTGAGCTTCGCTGCCCGATTGCAGCGATATTTTGGCCAATTCCAAATACCAATCGCAATATTCGTTCCAAGTAAATTCGTATATCGCTTGAGCCGTCAAGTCGAAACGATAAGTCTCGATATCGCGGCGAATCGTTGCGGTCACTTCATTCAAACGGGAGCTTATCCAGCGATCCGCCAGACTATATTCGCAATCGGCATCGTCTAGTCCGTTATCCTGGCCTTCGGTATTCATCAGCACGAAGCGCGCGGCATTCCATAGTTTATTACAGAAATTACGATAACCTTCTGTGCGCGCCAAATCGAAACGAATATCGCGACCGGTCGACGCCAATGACGCGAACGTGAAGCGCAACGCATCGGTACCGAACGAAGGTATACCGTCGGGAAAATGTTTACGCGTCGCGGCTTCGATTTTCTTGGCTAAATGCGGCTGCATCATGCCAGAGATGCGTTTTTGCACCAACGATTCCAGGTCGATACCGTCGATCAAGTCGATCGGATCGAGCACATTGCCTTTTGACTTAGACATTTTCTGCCCTTCGGCATCACGTATTAAGCCGTGTATATAGACTTCCTTGAAAGGTACTTGACCTTGAAATTTCAGGCCCATCATGATCATCCGAGCGACCCAGAAGAAAATAATATCGAAACCGGTCACCAGTACGCTGGTCGGATAATGCTTGGCCAATTCCGGCGTGTTCTCCGGCCAACCTAAAGTCGAAAAAGGCCAAAGCGCGGATGAAAACCAGGTGTCGAGCACGTCTTCATCTTGACGTAGCGGATAGTCGTCGTCCAGCTTATGCACCGAGCGGACTTCCTGTTCGGAACGGCCGACATAGACATTACCTTCGTCGTCGTACCAGGCGGGAATTCGATGTCCCCACCAGATTTGCCGCGAAATACACCAATCCTGGATATTGCGCATCCACTCGAAATAGGTATTCTTCCAGTTATCCGGCACGAATTTTATCGTACCGTTTTCGACCGCTTCGATAGCCGGCTCCGCCAAAGGCGCGACTTTGACATACCATTGATCGGTCAAGAACGGTTCGATCACACTGCCGGAGCGGTCGCCGCGCGGCACCATCAGCTTATGGTCTTCGATTTTTTCGAGCAAGCCCTGAGCTTCGAGGTCGGCAACCACCTGTTTCCGCGCGTCGAAACGGTCCAGCTCGAAATATTTATGCGGTATTAGTTGATCCGGATCGTCCTTGTTATCCCTGATTTGCGCATCGACCGTGAATATATTGATCAGCCCGCCATACGGCAATGCCTGCATGACGCTTTGATCGCGGTGTCGCAACCAGACTTCGTAATCGTTAAAATCATGAGCCGGGGTGATTTTGACGCAACCGGTACCGAACTCAGGATCGACGTATTCGTCGGCGATGATCGGAATGCGCCGCCCGGTCAAAGGCAGTTCGACAAACTCGCCAAGCAAATGCTTATAGCGCTCGTCATTCGGATGAATCGCAACCGCGGCATCGCCAAGCAGGGTTTCCGGGCGTGTTGTCGCGACAACAAGATGACCGGTACCGTTGGTCAGCGGATAACGCATGTGCCATAACGATCCGTTTTCCTCTTCGGATAAAACTTCCAAATCAGACACGGCGGTGTGTAGCACCGGATCCCAATTGACCAAGCGCTTGCCCCGATAAATCAGACCTTCTTCATAAAGCCGAATGAATACCTCGCGAACGGCGTCCGACATGCCCTCGTCCATCGTAAAGCGCTCCCTCGACCAATCCAGCGACGAGCCCATTCGACGCAACTGGCGCATGATCGTCCCGCCGGACTCTTCTTTCCATTCCCAAATTTTCTCAATGAAGGCTTCTCGCCCGAAATCATGGCGTGTTTTACCGTCGGCCTCGACCAGACGTTCGACGACCATTTGCGTCGCGATGCCGGCATGATCCGTTCCGGGTTGCCACAGCGTGCTGCAACCTTTCATTCGATGATAACGCGTCAACGCATCCATGATCGTGTCTTGAAATGCATGGCCCATATGCAGGCTACCGGTGACATTCGGCGGAGGAATCATGATGCAATAAGATTCGCCATCCTGCCGCGGCGCAAAATAATTATTTTCTTCCCAAGCCTGATACCAGCGTTGTTCGATTGAATGAGGGTCGTAAGTCTTGTCCATTTTTATGCGTTGTTAGTATTTAGAAAAATCGGTAGAAGTTGGCTTGGACATTGAAGCCCGGTGCATTACATTTTATGCGTAACGACGGAGAGTCCGGCTTGGCGGTATTGTTGATAGCGTATTCGACCAGGGCTTTTGCTTTCTTCGCTATCGTCCAATATTTCGAGGATGCGTTCGCTATTCATCCAATTATCCGGAATGCGTTTCGACAGATTGATGACTATATCGCGCCAATCGTCGGGTACGCCAAGATGCCCGATCAGAACGACATTGGCCCTATCGGGCGCCATGCCGTTGTATAATTGATGCGGTACAAAGCTTCCGGGTCTGAATGTCCAAAGGAGATCGTCAAGCATTGCACTTTGCTGAGGATCTTCGGTCAATAGGTAGCAAAGCCGACCGCTACGATAGGCTTTTTCGGTTAGTTTACAGGCGAATAAGTGCCTATCGCGTTCGGACCGGGATGCCAAGATGTAAAAACCGATATCGGGCATTGACGCACAGGTTAGGCTCGGCATCGGTCCAACAGAAATTGCGTCAACAAAGGGACAGGCCGTCCGGTCGCGCCTTTGGTCAACCCGGTGCGCCAAGCCGTGCCTGCGATGTCGAGATGCGCCCAGCGGAAGTTTTCGGCATACTTCGATAAAAAACAGGCCGCGGTAATCGTGCCGGCATCCTTACCGCCGATATTAGCCATGTCGGCGAAGTTGGATTTCAGCAATTCTTGATACTCTTCCCAAAGCGGCAAGCGCCAAACACTGTCGCTCGCCGTCTCACCGGCTTTAACCAGATCGTTACAGAGCGCATCGTCATTGCCGAACAAACCGCTCGGCACACGCCCTAACGCAACAATGCAGGCCCCGGTTAGGGTTGCTAGGTCGATAACCGCCTCCGGATCGAATTTTTGCGCATACGTCAGTGTGTCGCACAGTAACAAACGCCCTTCCGCATCGGTATTGAGAATTTCGATCGTTTTGCCCGACATACTCGTCACAATATCGCCGGGTTTATTCGCATCGCCGTCCGGTAAATTTTCCGAGGAGGGAACCAAGCCTACGATGTTCAACGGCAACTGCATTTCCGCGGCGGCCTGTAAAGTCCCGAGAACGCTCGCACCTCCGCACATATCGTATTTCATTTCATCCATGCCAAGCCCCGGCTTCAAGGAAATACCGCCGGCATCGAAGGTCAAGCCTTTTCCGATCAACACGATCGGTTTCCCGTGTTTTTCGCCGCCATGATAATTGAGCGCGATCAATTTGGCCGGCTGACGACTACCCCGAGACACGGACAACAAGGCCCCCATGCCGAGTTTTTCCATATCCGCTTCTTCCAAAATTTCTACGCTCATCGAAGCAAATCGTTCGGCAATGCTTTGCGCTTGCTCGGCTAGATAAGTCGGCGTGCAAATATTTCCCGGCAAATCCGCTAATTGCTTAGCCAGTGAAACCCCGCCGGCAATAGCTTGTCCTTGTATTAAACCGGTTTGGGCATCAGCTTGTTGATTTTCGGAAACTACAATACTGATACGATCGGTCTTATATTCATTTTCGATAACAGTCTTGCAATGCTTGAATTGGTATAGCGCGTCGTCGAAGACTTCGACGATTTGGCGGGTTTTCCAAGTCAAATCGCGCTTCTCAACATTGATTTCAGTCAATGTGCAGGCGGCTGATTTCAATCCTGAATCACGGATGGCTTTTATCGCAGCGGCTAGAGCGTTGCGATAGTTTTTACCGTTCATTTCATCGGACTTGCCAAGACCGACCAACAGTACGCGCGCAAAAGAAGTGTCCGGCAACCAATTAATCAAAGCGGTTTCACCAACTTTCCCTTTGCAATCGCCGCGTTCGATGAATCGGCTTATCAGGTTTTGCGAACACTGGTTTATATGAGACGCAGACGGGGTAAGCGATAGATTTTCATAAAGGCCTACAATAATGCAGTCGGTTTGCAGCTTGTCTAACGGAAGGCTTTCTATAGAATAGTCCATAATGTGCGATGTCTTGATTAGGTGTAATAATTGTAAATAATAAGCCTCAAGCAGTTGAGAGCGCTTTCGAGCATAATTTCGATAATAATGGATTATACAGCAAGCGATTTTTCTACAAAGTGGAAAATGGCTTGTCTGTCTATCGGCATAAGAGTCGGTTTCGACTAGTGTTTGGCTATTTTTAGGAGCGGTTTTTTTGAATACTGATTGGAATAATGGATACAAGTCACGTCATAGGCCGCTAATCACGGTACTGGACAGCATGATCGTGGCTGATTTAACGCGAACGTTAACGGCGGTACTGTCGGTTATCGTCGTAATCATTGTCAGCCGACGCTTTATCAGAATACTGGAAAAGGCTATCGAAGGGGCCATTTCGAACAAAACGCTGCTGAATATTCTGGGTTTAAAAATGATCGAGGCTTCGATTGCCTTTTTACCGGCCGCATTTTTTATGGCGGTATTGATGGTGGTCGGGCGAATGTATCGAGATCAAGAAATGTCGGCAATGTTTTCCGCCGGCGGAGGAGCCGGATCGATTTATCGCTCGGTGTTTATCATGGCATTTCCGCTTGCCGTAATTGCAACCGGCTTATCGTTTTATGTGGGGCCTTGGGCCGAAACCGTCACGAAGGAAATGATGGCCGAGGATGAAAAATCCGCCGATATCCGAGGCATAGCGGCAGGACGCTTCAGCGAATACCAGCATGGCGACCTGGTTTTTTATGTCGAACAGATTGACGACGATGACATAATGCAACAAGTTTTCGTGCAGCACCGAAAAGGTGGCCAAACCGCGATTATCGGTGCCGAAACCGGACGTTTTGAAGACTTGGAAGGCGGTCTATACTTGATTCTTGAGCAAGGCCGCAGAGTCCTAGGCAAGCCGGGAGAAGCAAATTATACGATAGAAGAATTCGCCGAATATGCGGTCAGGTTGGAAGAAAGAAACCGTGCGGTTGTGCTAAACCTAGAAGCCATGCCGACCAAGGAATTGTGGAAAAACAAAGCCCCTAGTGAGTTGGCCGAATTACACCGGCGACTCAGCATACCTACCGGTCTTGTTTTCTTGGCGCTTCTTGCGGTACCACTTGCACAAATCTCCCCGAGGGGCGGCGTTTACGGCAATATGTTCGTGGCATTTTTAATATATTTCAGTTACGGCAACCTAACTCGCATCAATCATAGCTGGCTAGTCAAAGAAAAAATACCGTTATGGTTCGGTGGAATTTGGGTCGATTTGGTCTTATCAATACTGGCTGTTGCGTTACTGGTTAGACTTTATAGTTGGCGTTATGTGCTTATCAAAATTCAGGAAAAGGTAAAATTGTGAATGTATTGACCGGCTATATCGTCAAAGAAGTATTGAAGGGTTCGTTCATCGCACTGGTCTTGCTACTGACGCTATTTAATCTGTTTACTTTTACCGACGAATTAAAATCTTTGGGCAAAGGCAGCTATGGGCTACAAGAAATCTTTAAGTACCTAGCATTAACCAGTCCAAGAGTTCTCTATGAATTAGTCCCGTCTTCGGCCTTATTGGGGAGCCTATTTGTCTTGGGCGCAATGGGCAATAACCGGGAGCTGATCGCGATGCGCGCATCCGGCATTTCAGTGCTCGGCATCGTTAAATCGGCCATGCTGGCCGGCGCTATCCTCGCGGTTTTTGCCGTGGCGGTGGGCGAATTTTTCGCGCCTACTGCCGAGCGCAATGCTCGCATACTGAAAATGAGCGCTTTAAACAGGGACTTCATCGCACAAAGCCGATACGGCTTATGGTTACGTGAAGGATCGAAATTCATCAATGTCCGTGAAATCAAGGATAATGGCAATCTTAGCGAAATCTATATTTACGACTTAGACGACCGGAATTTTTTGCATACGGCAACAACCGCGAGTAAAGCACTTTTTCAACAAGACAAGCAATGGCTATTGAAAAACATCGAGCAAAGCAGCATTTCCACAGAACAAGTCGAGACGGAGCAAATCGAAAGCCGCCAATGGAAATCATCGATCGATCCCAAGTTATTAAATGTCGTCGTCGTTAAACCTGAGAACTTATCCTTGTATGACCTTGCGCTTTATATCGATTTTTTAAAGGATAATAAACAAAAATCAGAAACCTTCGAATTGGCATTTTGGGGACGGGTTGTCAATCCATTCGTAATTTTCGTAATGCTGCTGGTAGCAACGCCTTTTGTCATTGGCGTCAGACGCGGCGTCAGTACCGGTAGTCGAATGATGATCGGTATCATTATCGGCATGAGCTTCAACATTATCGATAAAATTACCGGTCATGTAAGCTTGATCTACCATTTAAACCCGGCATTCATGTCGGTATTACCGAGTGCCGTAGTGTTTTCATTGGCACTATATGCGGTCAGAAAGGTTAGATAATGCGCTTTGGTTAGGCTATGTTCGCGTTAGAAGTTGAAACGGTTCTGTTTCCTACTAAATAAACCATTTAGTCAATAGTCAATGATTGCTTTCCAAAACACTGAGCGTGGAAGAGGGTACGATTACTCGCCTGACAGGACGTCGTAAACCCAGCACCTAAATTCCATAGGTCTTTGGCAATGATTAAAAATCATGGCTTATTTAGGTGCTGGGTAAATACGTCCATGTAGGCTTGACGGCGGCTTTCCCTGCCGCCGACACCTGTCAATCGAGCAACCGCACCCTCCTTTCAACCATTGGCGTAATATTGAAAATAAGAAAGTTATTCAGAGCTGTATTCTGGGGCTTCATGTTGGCTTTAAGTTCAACAGTATCAACTATTAACGCGAACATAGCCTTTGGTTAAGGCTTCGGAACGAAAAATACCGCCGTTCGCGACAACCGGTCGTGCCATGCCCGGTTGTCTTTATCGATTAACACCCAAATGTAGCCTAATCCTAAAACACCCCAGGAAAGTATCGCACCAATAAATCGGATTGCTGCCTGCATCCAAGTGATGGATTGAAAGTCTTCGGTGAGGATTTTGAGATTCCAGGCTTTAAGGCCCAAGGTTTGTCCGCCATGCGTCCAAAACCAACCGAAAAAGAAATAGCTGACCAAGACTAAATAGGCGTGAAAATAGAGATTATCCGAAGCGAATGCTTCGCCATGATTGAAAAGAAGGCCTGCGGCAGTTGCCACAAAAAGAACCGCCAATAGAAGTAAGCCATCGTAAAGCAATGCCGCGATGCGGCGAAAAAAACCAGCCGGCCTTATCTCGGAGCAGCCGGCTTTATTGATTGAGTCGCCGAAAATAACGTTATTCCTTGAACAGCGCCAGTTTTTGACCGAAATACATACTCATTACGGTTAACGCTCCGAGCATTAAAAATGAAAATATAAAAGGCGGTCTGTGAAACAGCAAAATCGTCAAGTCCGTTACAAAAAGGCTGGTTAATAAAGGCCTGTCGATTAAGCCGCTGATGATCTTTTTGAACATGAAATACCTCAATGCTGTTTAAGTTTTATGAACAAGAACTGTTTGTCTCGGAAAAGCGCCAAGCCTAGTACTGCCACCGATTTTACAACAAAATACTAACGCAACTTATTGTTGGCCGAAATTCTACTATATTCAAAAGGGGAAAGTAAAAAGAATCGTGCGGATTGAGCTTGAATTGCTTCAAATGTTATGATTGCGTCATAGAGATGTTTTCACCCGGAAACGGCAAACAATCTTCATAATAAAAAACATAAGACCACACATCGACAGGGTGACGGTTTTCGTAAAAAGTTAACTCGTTATAAGTTACCAAGGACAAAGGCCATTTTAAACTTTTTTAAAAAAATCATTTCCTCGAGCACCGGAACCCCGTTAATACCGGCGAAAGATGACAGTGTTTCACAGCCGGAAGCACCTAGGATTTATTCTCGTTCCGAGCACAATATCTCAAGATCGCAAATTAGCGAGAATGCCTTGAAAGTGCTATACCGACTCAAAAAGTCCGGCTTTGAAGCCTATTTGGTTGGTGGTTGCGTTCGAGACCTATTATTAGGCCGAGAGCCTAAGGATTTCGATGTCGTGACCGATGCCCATCCCGAACAGGTGCGCAAAATTTTCCGCAACTGCCGATTGGTCGGCCGGCGCTTTCGCTTGGCGCATGTGCATTTCGGGCGTGAAATCATCGAAGTCGCCACATTTCGAGGCAATGCCGGAGAAGTACCGGACGACGACCTACTGCTCAACGATGAAGGCAGATTGGTGCGCGATAATATCTACGGTACGATTGAAGAAGATGTCTGGCGACGCGACTTCACCGTCAATTCGCTCTATTACAATATTCGGGATTTTTCGGTTACCGATTACGTCGGGGGCATGGCCGATCATACAACTGGGACATTACGTCTAATCGGTGACCCCGAAATCCGCTATCGGGAAGATCCGGTACGCATGCTGAGAGCGATCCGGTTTGCCGTTAAACTCGGCTTTACCCTGCATCCTGACTGCGAGAAACCGATAGCCGACCTTGCCGAGCTACTGTATCACATTCCTCCTGCTCGTTTATTCGACGAGGCAATAAAGCTATTTCTATCAGGCCATGCCTTACAAACTTTTGAAATGCTTCGCCATTACGGTTTATTTCAAATTTTGTTCCCGGCGGTCGAGCGCAGTTTGTCCGTCGAAGAACAAGGCTTTCCAAGACTCTTTCTGGTCAGGGCTTTGGAAAACTCAGATTCCCGAGTCGCCGAAGGCAAGACCGTTACCGCTTATTTTTTATTCGCGGCGTTTTTATGGGACGCGGTAAAAACCTATGCCGAAGAGCAAATAGAAAAAGGCGTTCCGGAAAATATTGCCTTTCAAGCCGCCGCTAACGAGTTGATTGCCGAACAAGTCAAGCGCATTTCGTTACCGCGTCAGATTACTTTAGCCATGCGCGAAGTGTGGAGCCTGCAACCGAGATTTGAACGAAGACGAGGATCAAAACCCTATCGTTTGTTAAATCATCCGAGATTCAGAGCAGCTTACGATTTTTTATTGTTGCGCATTGAAACGGAAGGCGTGGATCCTGAGCTCGGCGAATGGTGGACCCAATTTCAAGCTGCCGGCGAATCCGAACAAAAAAAAATGACTCAGCCGGCACAAAAATCGAATCGCAAACCGCTTAAGCGGAGTCGACCAAGGCCCAATAAACCGGGCAATACCGATACTGCGAAAGACTAAGATTTTTAGCCTCTATTAATGATGAATAACAACGACTTCGTAACGGCCTTTATCGGTCTAGGCAGCAATCTCGACCGGCCTGCAGAACAACTAATGACCGCCAGACAAACCCTCGCGTCATTACCGACTATAAAGGAAACCGGATTTTCGAGCCTTTACCGCAACCCACCGATGGGCCCTCAGGATCAACCCGATTATGTCAACGCGGTGATGGCCATTACAACATCATTGCCGGCAATCGACTTGCTACGACAATTACAAGCCGTGGAACGGTCTCAAGGGAGGATTCGAACAGGCGAACGCTGGGGCGCCAGAACACTGGATCTTGACCTTTTGCTTTACGGGGACCGGCAAATTGAAGTCACCGACCTCACCGTTCCTCATATCGGCATTGCCGAACGCGCCTTTGTTTTATATCCTTTATATGAAATCGCGCCGGATCTGTCGATTCCGGGGCTCGGCAAACTGACCGATTTAATCGCGAAGTGCCCTAAAAACGACCTATATCGATTGACCTAAGTGAATAATTATTCTTCCGCTTCTCTAAGCAAACCATTGACGATCACCGATCTTCAATCGATGAAGCAGCGCGGCGAAAAAATCAGCTGCCTGACCGCTTACGATGCCAGCTTCAGCGCACTGCTCGATAAAGTAGGCATCGATATCCTTCTGGTCGGCGACTCGCTAGGCATGGTCATACAAGGTCAATCGACGACGGTTCCGGTCAGTATCGAAGACATGGCCTATCATGCCGCTTGCGTGGCTCGCGGTCGGCAGCGGGCATTCGTGATAGCCGACATGCCTTTTATGAGCTACGCCGGCAAGGAACAAGCCGCCGACAACGCCGCTCGATTAATGCAAACCGGCGGCGTACAAATGGTCAAATTGGAAGGCCCGAAAATCGACCTGGTCGAATTCTTATCCGAGAACGGAGTCCCCGTCTGCGGGCACTTGGGCTTGCTTCCGCAATCGATCAATCGCCTAGGCGGCTACAAAATACAGGGGCGCGAACGATCCGCGGCCGACCAAATGATCGCCGATGCCTGCCGACTGGAAAAAGCCGGCGCGGCATTATTGGTGCTCGAATGCGTCCCGGCGATCCTGGCCGAAGAAATCACCCGGCAATTGACGATTCCGGTAATCGGCATCGGCGCCGGAGCCGATTGCGACGGACAAGTCCTAGTACTTTACGATATTTTAGATATCGGCATCGCCAAGCGACCCCGTTTTTCTAAAAATTTCATGCAAGATGCGTCCAGTATCGAAATGGCCATAAAAAATTTTCATGAAGCCGTCAAGCAAGGCGCCTTTCCGGGCGAAGAGCACAGCTTTCAATGAGCCTGTCGACAGTCACAACAATCGAAGCATTGCGCGACACGCTAAAACCGTTGCGAAAAGCCGGCTACTCCGTGGCCTTTGTGCCGACGATGGGCAACTTACATGACGGGCATTTACAATTGGTTAAAAAAGCCAAGGAATGCGCCGATAAAGTGGTAGTCAGCCTTTTTGTCAATCCGACGCAATTCGGTGTCGGCGAGGATTTTGACCACTATCCCAGAACCGAATCGGAAGACGCTAAAAAACTTGATACCATCGGTATCGATCTACTTTTTTTACCTTCGGTCTCGGAAATTTATCCTGAAAACCATAGAACTTCGATCTCCGTATCCGGGTTATCGGACTTGCATTGCGGCAAAACAAGAGTCGGCCACTTCGACGGCGTCGCGACTATCGTTTGCAAGCTATTCAACATCGTGCAACCGGATCTGGCATTCTTCGGCGAAAAGGATTTTCAACAACTGACCATAATCCGCGCATTGGTTAGAGACCTGAACATTCCGGTCGAAATTCGCAGCATCGAAACGGTTAGAGAAGCTGACGGCTTGGCAATGAGCTCGCGTAACGGCTACCTGTCAGCAGAAGAAAGACTTGCAGCCCCCGTCCTTTATCGTTCATTATGCCAGGCGCGCGATCGGATATTAGCGGGCGAACAAAACTACCCGGCGCTTGAAAAAAGGTTTATGCTGTCATTGCGGGAAGCCGGATTACAACCCGAGTATTTTTCGGTATGCCGTCAGTCAAGTTTAATGCCGGCCGGCGCCGATGACATGGAGTTGGTTATACTTGCGGCAGCAAGACTGGGAAAAACCCGCCTGATCGATAATGTTTATTTTTCAAAAACGCCATTATGACCGCGGGCAATCTTCAAGCGATATTTTTATACTTCGCGCGGTCATGTTTTCGGCTTTTATGGCAATATGCTATTTTGTTCGGTAGCAAGGCGCGAAAACAGGCGCATAGCAAGCTATGTAACTGTTTTCGCAAAGCTTCCGCTCCTGCTCACGCCCCTTACCTACATCCATGTAGGTAACGTAGCTACCGGACAAAAGAGCGCGTTAAAAAACCGAAAATGTGGCCGCGCGAAGTATAAGTTGAAGAGCACTCTCTATTAAGCGATAATGCCCGGTTTCTAAAAGAATTTATCTTGTAAATAGTATGCAAACTACAATGCTTAAAGCCAAGCTACACAGGGCGACCGTGACCTACTCCGAATTAGGTTACGAAGGTTCTTGCGCGATCGATAGTGACATTTTGGATCGAGCCGGCATTAGGGAGTATGAGCAGATTCAAATCTACAATATCAATAACGGCGAGCGCTTTACAACCTACGCAATCAAAGCTGAGGCCGGATCGCGCATTTTTTCGGTTAATGGCGCTGCGGCTCGTTTAGCCTGCCCGGGCGACATCATCATCGTTTGCGCCTACGCCATCCTGGACCAACAAGAGCTAGCCGATTACAAGCCTACCTTGCTCTATTTCAATGACAAAAACGAAATCACTCGCTCCAGTCATATCATTCCTATTCAGTCGGCTTAAATTCGGCGCCAAATATACTTAATTGCACATTATATTTCGGCACTTCAGTACCTTCTCCCTCCGGGAGAAGGCTAGGACGAGGGGATAAAAAAACCGAAATTTGATGTGCGACCACTGTAATTTCCCGAAACAATGAGCCTTGCAAGCGGGTTAGTTTACCATACGCATCAAGCTAAAAACGGCCAACCCGTATCACGCTCTTTCCCAAGCCCCAGCTCTCATCGTTATATATTTTTCGCACTTCAAATTTCGGCAGCGCCAGAGTAGGTGCCTGGGTGTCCGGTCGATTTTCGCTCCTGCAAAATCGACATTCACGCCATCCATGGCGTTCATAAAAGCTTTGCCTACATGGACTTATTCACGGCGTCCTTTAGCGGACACCCAGGCGCCGAATTTTGATCTACGACGGGTATACATAAGTCAAAAATTACCCTTTTGCAATCTTAGCCAATGAGACCTCGATACCCTTTATTGTCACTTAACATTAGCGGATCACCTAACGCTAGACGAACCGCGTAGGGTACGCTGTGCGTACCATGGTAACCCCGCGATATTCATGTGCCAACCGAACCGCCAGGGCACGGCTTTGGTACGCGCAGCGTACCCTACAATTTATGTATAACGATGAGAGCTCCAGCTTGGGAAAGACACTCCGGAAGATCCGGCGTCCTGAGACCGACACCTGTCAATCGAGCCCCCCTTCCAACAGTTGTCTAACTTATTTCATGCTCGTTCTTAATAGACTCATGGCTGAGGATAAAGCCTTATCTATGCTTCCGAAAAGTCGATTTCATGATTTTTTTCGGTTAAGGTGATGCTTTGCTCAACTTGAACCAATACTTTTTGAATACCTTTTCTCGAGTTGACATTGATCAGAATCGGCGATTTGATCGAGCCTTTGATGGTAGGCTTACCCGACTCTTCGTCATTTTCGTCGGTATGCAATAGAATCAGTACAGCTAATTCGTCCGGACTACTCAACTCAAGCAAGGTTTGCTCTTCGTCAGTCAAAACAAAACTGTAATTGATATTGAAGTCGACAGGATTGGCCGCGGAAAACGTCAAATCTTCGTCATCGACGGATTGCAACCAAAAAATAATCGGATTATCTTCCTGATGGAAAAGCTTAAACCGGGTTTGATCTTCAAAACCGGGAATGCCTTTCGGAAAAACGATGATAGTATCGGGGTCGACGCGTTGTTCGCCAAGAAATTTTGATTTGATTTCCATGATTATTGCCTGTTGAATTTAAAATAGCCTTTAAGTATAGACCACACTATCGATTGATCGGTAACGAACGCAAACACCGCCGGCTTCATTTTTGATAGTTTTCATAATAGTCTTTTTGAATATCATAAATAAAGCTGTCGGTTCCGTCACGAATGCCATACATTAAATCATAAACGCCTCGCTCGGTATCCCTGATAAATGTATGGATATTACTAAAAAATCCGACCGTCTGCTCACGATCAGGCAAACTGCTTGCAGATTCGCCCCGATGATTACCGGTACAGCCGAAATTGACCGCGCTTAACAAAATCATTACCAATCCGATTATGGGTTTCATACAATTCTCCGACAGTTTGCTATTGTCAAGCAATAACAAAGCCAACTAAAAAAGAACCCCATAACCTATTGATAAAAAATACAATCGTCCTCGCACACAGAAAGAACGCCAACTTTTCGTCACCCGACTATCCCTGATTTTTCTTTTTAGTTCCCGGACGATAACGGCTGGCACCACTCCAAATGAGGCGCCGAACATTGAAATAAGGGCCGCTAAAAATCATCAATGCAATGAGCGCCAAAATCCAGCTTAATTCGTAGCGAACCACTTGCTGCTGACGAAGATCGACGGCCCGCAATGCTCTACTAAGTTGCTCCGGCGTTTCCAGGTGATGATAGTGCAGGCCTGTAATTCCGGCCAAGCGTTGCAGAACCTGTTCTTTAACCGACGTCAAATACTCTCCCGATGAAGCCTGCCCTTTGCGGACACGCCTATCCGCTTCATCGACTTGCCAATAGCCGGTTTGAATGTTGTTTTGATCGTATTTAGGAATCGGAACCGACAATAGATTACCGACCCCGACCAACAAACCTTTAACCTTACCTCGCTCAAGCAGGAATCTCGGCTCTTTGACAGACTCAGGCGTTTGCTGCCCATCGGTAAAAAAAACCAGACTGGGACTTGAAGCGATTTTTGCGGCTTCGCGAAGACTCGTATATAAGCCTCTAGCGATATGACTATCCGCAGCCCAAGCCATGCGCCAATCGATTTTCATTAGACTTTCTTCAATGACCGAATAGTGTTCGCACACTTCGAGCGGCTCGAACAACAAAAAACTATTTTTTGTGGTAAACAGACCCAAACCTACATGCGATTGACAAGGCAAGGCCGATATCACCTCTTTCAAACTTTCCTTAACAAACGAAAGACGGTCCGACGGCATACCGTCGACATGGTAATCGCGCGCATTCATACTTTGCGTGATATCGATGACAAAAATCAGATTATAGCTGTCCTTGCGAAGTGGAATAGTCGGTTTAAACAAAGCAAGTAACAACAAGGCAGCGGGCAACATCAAAAACCAAAGGCGCTTATCCTTAAGCATCATTAAGGCCCGCCTTCCGGAATACCCGGCATAATCGCATGCACGCTACTTTTATGACCTTGCCAGTCGGCTTTTTCCTCTTCCTTGGCGGGCGGACGAATGCGCAGAGCGAATTCAAGATTGTAGCGCGCCTGCCAATGCTCAGGCTCGACCGCCAACACCTGTTTAAAGGCTTGCTCGGCCAAATCCAGCAACGTATTGATTTGCCCATATTCCCAAACACCCTTGGCATTCCATAACTTGGCCGCCTGCTGCAAATAAATCGCGCCCATGTTGTATTTCACATCGACACGAAAACCGGCATCGACAAGCGGCTCTATTTGTAAATAAAGCCGCAAGGCTTGTTGAAAATCCCCTTCCCTATTGAGCTCAACGGCTTTGGCAAAAATAACTTCGGGCGGCAAATTGTCGCCGGCAAGCACAATCGTGTCAGGCTGTCGAATCATCGCATTGAACTTCATCAGCTGTTGCAATTCACTGAGTTCGCGCACAGACCATGCCGCCAACACAAGCAACAGTAACCAAGCCCCTACCGGGTGATAAGAATTCCAAAGCGTTATTTTTTTCGGTCGTTTAAATATCTGCATCATTTGCTTGTCAATTCGATATCGGCGGTAATGCCTCTCGTCTTTTCGGCATTCTACTGTAGATTTAGGGCTTGAAAAACCGCTAAATCGGCGGACCGTCAAAAGCCTGGCAAAGACTCGCCGAAATCTAATATACCGAGGAGTTTGTCAGCAACTTACCGGCTAAGTTAAACTGATGCCGTTTACCCATGCGGAGTCGCCGTTCATGTCAGGTTTTTTCAGAAAATTACTCGGATTCGTGTTGCTGTTGACAACAATAGGCTTGGCAACGTGTCAATCGATGCTTAAAGCCGAACCGGTATTCGATCAACTGCTGCTTTCGCAATCCAAACAATGACGCAAAGCCAAAACTTTCGAAAGCCCAAGCGCTTTACCTCGGACGCCTTGCAAAAATACTCGCCAAGGGGCTTGTTGCTCTATTTTCTGCCGATCGCACTACTGCCGGCAATCGTGATTGCGCTGGCCAAAGGCCATTTGACCGCGATCCTCGTCAACGCCACAGCTTATACCTTGTACCTATTCTCGGCCTGGTGCTTGCGCAAAGGGCTTCAAGCCGAAGCGCGGCATCGACAAAGACCGATGGCCTCAGCAACGAAGTATCCATTAAAATTGCTTGCCGCTATCATTACCGCATTGACGACCGGCATGCTTGCCTGGCTCGGCGCACGGCAAACCTTACCGGTCGCGGCAGCATACGCAAGCGGAGCGTTTTTGGGCATGTTTTTAAGTTACGGTTTCGACCCCAAAGCCAAAAGCACACAAGGCGCTCAGGGCTATTCGGGCGAAGAACTCGGCAAAGCGCTTGCCGAATCTCACGGCATGATTCGGCGTATCGAGCAAGCCGGCAGCAAAATCCGCAATCACGAATTCAATAACCGCATTGAACGAATCTGCGAAATCGCCGACAACATAATCGCCCAAATCGAAGCCGATCCGCGCGATTTTCGAAGGGCCCGAAAATTTCTCAATGTCTATCTCGACGGCGCGATGCAAGTCACCGAAGGTTATGCCAAAACGCATAGTCAACTCCAACTCGGCCAACTAGAACCCGCCCAATTGGAACAAAACTTTCGCAATGTTCTCGAAACGATCGAAACATCGTTTCTGGAACAACAGCAAAAACTGCTTGAAGACGACATTTTCGATCTCGATGTCAAAATCGAGGTATTGACCGCGCAACTCAAACGGGAAGGCATACTGTAATGCTTTCTGACAACACAGGTACCCTCCATGACTGATCAACCTTTATCCACAGCGACCGCAACAGAATCGAACGAGCCGATCCCCGGAATGTCGACAGACATCATTTCCTATCAAGCCGCCCCGCCAGAAAAAAGGGAACAAGTCGAACAATTGCTACAAGAAATCGACATAAACGATACCCATTCGATACTGTTCTTCGGCAGCAAGGCCCAAGAACAACTGACATCGATTTCCGACCGCATGCTCGATGGCGTCAAAAACAAAGACATCGGCCCGGCCGGCAACGACCTCAATGAAATGGTCGCGACACTACGCGGCTTCGATGTCGACGATCTCGATCCGAACAAAAAGCCGAGCTTTATGGCGAAACTATTCGGCAAAGCCAAACCCGTCGTCAAGTTTTTGCAGCAATACGAAGAAGTCCGAAAACAAATCGATACGATCAGCGACAAGCTGGAGCGCCACAAAACCGAACTACTCACCGACATCACATCGCTCGACCGGCTCTATCAAGCCAATTTGGAATACTTTCACACGCTCGAGGATTATATCGCCGCCGGCGAAGAACAATTACGCAGGCTCGATGAAGAAATCATTCCGCAGCGGCAACAACAAGCCGAAGCCGGACAAGAAATCATCGCCGCGCAACAACTGCGCGACCTGCGCTCGGCCCGCGACGACCTGGAACGCCGAGTTCACGACCTACGCCTGACCCGCCAGGTTTCGATGCAAAGCCTACCCAGCATCCGCCTGGTGCAAGAGAACGATAAAGGCCTAGTCAGCAAGATCAGCTCGACGCTGGTCAACACAGTGCCGTTATGGCGTCAACAATTGGCGACCGCCGTGACGATATTCCGCTCGTCTCAAGCCGCGCAGACTGTTAAGGCCGCGACCGATTTGACCAACGACTTACTAACCGCCAACGCCGAAACGCTCAAGCAAGCCAACGCCGAAACGCGCAAACAAATCGAACGCGGCGTATTCGATATTGAAACGATCAAACAAGCCAATCGCACCTTGATCGAGACGATCGAAGAAAGCCTGCAAATTGCCGATCAAGGCAAAAAAATGCGCAGCGAAGCGGTCGTTCAACTACAGGAATGCGAAAATGAACTACGCAAAACGCTCAGTTCTGCCCAGAGCAAGTCGGCGAACTAGGTAACCCCTGGTTCCCACGGGCCTCCGTGGGAACCCATCCCGAGGCCCAGTACAAGCACGAAACACATGCCGGCACGGAAACTCCGGTATGCATTCCCACGCCGGAGCGTGGGAACGAGGCGGACGCCCAATACAACCTACTGCCCTGATAATTCCCTTCCCTGGTTCCCACGGTCCTCCGTGGGAACCCATACCGAAGCCCAGTACAGACACGAAACTCATGCCGGCACCGGAAGCGCCGGTCTGCATTCCCACGCCGGAGCGTGGGAACGAGGTGAAGCTTCCCTGGTTCCCACGGTCCTCCGTGGGAACCCATACCGAGGCCGAGGCCGAGTACAAGCACGAAACACATGCCGGCACGGAAACTCCGGTATGCATTCCCACGCCGGAGCGTGGGAACGAGGCGGACGCCCAATACAACCTACTGCCCTGATAATTCCCTTCCCTGGTTCCCACGGTCCTCCGTGGGAACCCATACCGAAGCCCAGTACAGACACGAAACTCATGCCGGCACCGGAAGCGCCGGTCTGCATTCCCACGCCGGAACATAGAAACGAGGCGGACGCCCAATACAACCTACTGCCCTGATAATTTCCAGCTTACTGTCAATTTAATCTCGAATTCTTCTAAATCTGAATAACGAGACTTTATCCTCAAAAACGCCAGGAATCAGCGGCGTGAATATTCGGGATTTATTCCTAAAGACAAGCCCGATATTACTGACTTACACTATGCGCCCTTATGGGGGAGGGCCCCACGATGCGGTTAGTATTTGCCTGGCGGCTCGTTTTATGAACATAACAAAAATGGGCAGCAAGATTCTTATCAGAGTGTTATTGAACAGATTTAAAAAAGACATCGGACACATAGGCGTCATTCTGCTAATGACGCTCTCGCCGATGACCGCTTTCGCAATGCCTTTCGAAATACAAGAACTGGAATTCAAAGGCTCTAAAGTCACCGACATCATCCGGGTGCTATCCGAGGACGCTCAGGTCAACATCGTCGCGACACCGGAAGCCGGTAACAAAGAAGTGACGGTGTTTTTAAAAAAAGTGACGCTCGAAGAAGCGATACGCGCGATCTGCCGTATCAGCGGCTTGTGGTATCGGCGCGACGACGGCGTCAACGGCACCTACCGGTTGATGACCAAAGAACAATACAGCAAAGACCTGGTCGTCGGACAAGACGACTCGATCCGCGTGTTCCAATTGCGCAATCCGAATGTGATCGCGATCGCGATGGCGATCGAGGATTTGTACGGCAACCGGGTCCAAGTGTCTTACGGCAACAGCATGATGATGGGAGGCGGCTTTGGGGGATCTTCCAGTGGACGGGGAGGCTTCGGCGGAGGCGCTCGTAGCGGCGGCTTCGGTGGAGGCGGTCGTAGCGGCGGTTTCGGCGGCGGCCGATCGTCCAACCGCTTCGGCGGTCGCGTCGGAGGCAGCGGGGGACGCGGTTTTTCGGGCAATTCGCGCTCGGGCGGCGGACGCTTCGGCATGTCGCTAACGCAAAGCGAACAATTGCCCGACGACTTGACGGTCGAACAGATCGAAGCCCTATCCGCGGACGGCGGTAAACAAGTCGAAGGCGAACGGCTATCGCAAATCTCGGGATTAAACAAGATCATCTTCGTGACCGTCAATACCGAACACAACCTGTTGATCGTCAAAACCAGCGACACATCGGTGCTGAAATCGATCGCGAGCCTGGTCGAGCAACTGGACCGCCCGCAAACCCAAGTGATGCTGGAAATGAAGATCATCGACATCAAAGTCGGCGAAGACTTCTCGTCGTTATTCAGCCTCGAATTCCGGGACACCGCGTTCAGCGGCGACAGCCTGAATCCGATCATCATGGGCGGCGCGGCGCCGTTCACCGGCGGAGGCACGTTGATTTACGAGTTTCTCAGCGAAAACATCAAGGCGAACATCGAGCTGCTGGAGCGTAACAACCGCATCAATGTGGTTTCCAAACCGATGATCGTCGCCTCGAACCACCGCCCGGCGACGTTGTTCGTCGGCGAAGAACGCATCATGGTGCGCGGCTACTCGATCGACGCGATTGACAACCTGAATACCACGCGCACGGTGACGACGCCGGAAACCGAGCTGGAAGAAATCGGCACGACGCTGGAGATCATCCCGCACATCAACAGCGACGGCAGCATCCATATTCAATTACGACAGGAAAACGCGACGCTGAACGAAGGCGCGGCGGTGATACCGGTCACCGATAATATCGGCGGCGTCGTCAACCTGCCGGTCGATACGATCACGACCGCGCGACTGGAAGGCGAAATCTTCGCCAAACACGGCTACACGGTCGCGGTCGGCGGACTGATCCGCGACAGCTTTTCGAGAAACCGGCGCAAGGTACCGTTTCTGGCCGACATACCGATAATCGGCAACGTCTTCCGCTCGACGGTCGACGAAGACAGCAAGTCGGAAATGGTCTTGCTGATCACACCGTATATTTTGAACGAAGGCGACGCGCGGGAAACTTACGATCCGACCCGGCAATACCATCAATACGCGCCGGATGCGGCCTACAAGCCGGACCCGTTGCCGGAACGCAGCAAGCCGGCTTTGCCCGAATGCGGCGAATACTGCGCGCCGGCCAAATTGAGAGAGTCGGACTTATGATATCCGGATTGAAAACGCTTCTTATCGCTTGGCTCTGCTTGATACTAAACGGCTGCGCGCATTTCGGCCTGGACTCGGAAGCCGACATCGCGGCCGAAAACTGCTATGCGTATCGTTACGGCGACAAATTACGCCGCATCAACTTCGCGAAGGCATTCGACTGGTGTCACCGTTCGGCGCGCTGGGGCGACGCGAACAGCCAAGCATTGGTCGGCGAACTCCATTATATGGGACTCGGGGGAGAGCGCGATTTGTTTTCAGCCGCGCAATGGTTCGATAAAGCGGCGAGACAAGGCCACGCCCATGCGCAATACATGCTGTACCGCATCTATTCGCTCAGCGACGACCCGGACCAGCGCGAACAAGCGATCTACTGGCTTCAACAGGCCAGGCAAAGCGGCTACAAACTGGCGCTGCAAGTGCCGTAGCACCTCTGGTTCCTGGTTCCCACGGTCCTCCGTGGGAACCCATACCGAGACCAAGTACTGGTATGAGGCTAGTAAGGGTATGGAAGCATCGGTCTGCATTCCCACGCGTAGCGTGGGAACGAGTAGCCATAGAAGACGACAATAGAAAACCTGCCCGCGCAAGACCGAAACGCGCGGCAGCGAGAACAAGAGGAAGGAAAAATGACAGCACAAAACACCGGCATCTTTGCCGAACCCGTCAAAGCCAAACTGAACGAACTGCTCGACGACGTCTTGCTGCATGACGGATTCGGCGACATACGGGTTGAGGTCAAAATCCTGAAGCGCAAGCAGAAAGAAGTCATTCTGCACTGCGGCAAGCAATACCGCTTTGTCGTAGACAGCCCGGTACAAGGCTGAGAGGAGCACCGGGTGCGCCTGGTTCCCACGGTCCTCCGTGGGAACCCATACCGAAGCCGAGTAGCGGCACGAAACTCATGCCGGCACCGGAAGCGCCGGTCTGCATTCCCACGCCGGAGCGTGGGAACGAGGTGGAGACGCCCTGGTTCCCACGGTCCTCCGTGGGAACCCATACCGAGGCCGAGTAGCGGCACG
>NZ_JBNGHF010000057.1:0-25537 GCF_050611805.1 Methylotuvimicrobium sp. | reverse complement strand
GTTTGCATTTTTTTACCTCTATAAAATTTTAGAGGCGACAACTATCCTGACACAGAGGGGTCGCCAAGGCGGTCCGAAGTCGGCGCAGGCGGCCACTACCCCACTCGATCGTGGCGGCGTGCAAGTGACTTTGCGTAAAGTCGCCGAGGAATGCGGTCTAAAAAAAAGATCACTCCGCACTGTTTACGTCACAGCTATGCCACACATCTGATTGAAGCCGGTGTCGCCTAAAGCGCCTACTGTTGGCGACCTGCTCGAAGTCCAAAAAATTCTCGGTCATCACAGTATTCTGACTACCGCCCGTTATACGCACTTGACCGACGGTACCGGCCGCAATGCCGACCAACTCATCAATGCCTTGATGGACGGTTTTGTTATCGACTGGGGGACCGTCCAATGATCCACCTCTCGTCCCTGCTCGAAACCTTTGAAGCCGAGTTGCGGGAACAGTACGCGGGTTTGCTCTTACCCAGCCATTTGAATGCGCTGGCCGCCATGAAACAGTGCCGCACTACGCACAGCCCCGTGATGCAGACGCAATGCGAGGACTGCGTTCACCAAGACTTCATCCCGCACTCCTGCGGGCATCACCATTGTCCACATTGCCAACAGGAAGGCAGCTCTCGACCATCCCTGGTCTACGCTGCATTCAGACTCCTGTCTATCAGAGCCAACAATGGCTGGAGCGGCAACTCAAAAAACAGGTGCCGGCCGAGTATTTCCTCATCACCTTTACTCTGCCCAGGGAGTTCCGAGTGCTGGCCTGGCAACAGCAACGCACCCTGTACGACTTGATGATGCGCTGCAGTTAGGAGACGTTGAATACGTTTGCCCACAACGATGCGCAGCTCAAGGGCAACGCTGGGGCGATCTCGGTGCTGCACACCCATTCCCGCCGGCTCGACACCATCCGCATGTGCACATCATCATGCCGGCCGCCGCCATCGATACCGAACGGCGGCTGTGGCGAACCAAGACCGGTAAGGGCCAAAGCAAAAAGCCCAACCCAAGCCATAGCGATCTAGAAACCACGTGATTTACACCCATGTACTGAATCAAGGCGGACAGGGGGTGGTCAGTCCGCTGAATGAATTGGGCGGTTGAACATCGCGATTTTTCGGCCGATCCAACACCTCTCAGAGCAATAGTGTGTGCTGTAGGGGTTCGCTCAATTTCATATTGCAACGATTCAATCAGGCTTCCTCGCCAAAACATCGATTTGATGAACGATGATACCCAGCATTTGCATTTGTAATTGTCGCCTCCGGCATATCAGCCATCGGTCGAGTTTTTCCGGGTCTAGCGTCGGGTTACTTCGGCCTTCCGAAGATATCCAGCCCAACAAATGCTCCAGCACTACAGAATCGTCATCGAGATAAACGCCATCGATGGGCGTAATGTTCCAGTCGGAGCAGCCGTAGCTGACGATTTCGAATCCGGCGTTCAGCAATTCGCCGTAAAGACGCCGCCCGCACTTTGCCCCGCCTGTCTCCGAACCGTTCAAGCGCCGCTCTTCCATCGATGCATCATAGCCCCGCAATAACGCATCTTCGAACTCGCAGTCCGGATACGGCGGAAACACGACAGTTTCGCCGTCGTAATTGATCGTTGTGTATAACAAGCCGCCCGGTTTCAACCCATCATGAAAACCGGCCAGGATTTGTCGCAGCGGAACCAGGTCCATGAAGGCATGCGCGGTGATGACGTCGTAGCGGTTCGGCGCGGATCGAAATTCGCTCAGCGGTGTACAAACGCATTGAAATTCTATTCGATCAGCGTCGCGTTCGGCACTGAGACGGCCAGCTGCATTTTCGACCGCAAAACCTTTGCCCTGCAAAAGTGAGGCGATCTCCGTTTCGGCGATATCGAGCAGGCCAGATTCAATATCGAGCCCGGTCAGATGCATCGCGCCGTGATCGTAATGCTGAAGGATGCGCCGAAGCATAGCTCCGGTGCCGGCGCCAACGTCGAGTAACTCGAGCAAATTTCTGCCGGCCAACTCGTTCAGAAAGTGCCGCCAAACGACAGGATTCAGGCTGCGTTGATCCAGCGCGTATTTGGCTTGCAGGAATTGGGCGAAGGCGTCCAAGGCTTATTCCCGATAAGCCGCCCAGTCGCGCTCGTTTTCCCATAATTTGACGGTCAGTTTTTGCTCGCTGAAATCGAGTCTCGACTGCAACCCTTCGTAAATGATGCGCGCGAAATGTTCGAGCGACGGATTGAGCCCCTCGAATTCGGAAAGATCGTTCAGTGTGAAGTCCTTAAACCGTTCGATTACGGCAGATAGCGCGTTTTCCAGATCGACGATATCGACCAGGTAGCCGTGATTGTCCAAGAGATCGTGCTCTATTCGGATTTCGATGCGGTAATGATGGCTGTGCCTTTGATTCTCGGCACCCCAGTCGCCGCCGACCAGATAATGCTGCGCGATGAAATCTCTACAAATAGCGAGTTGGTACATGAACACCTCAGTCGTCTTGATAATCGAAAATAATCTGTAATGCCGCATCTTTTTGCTCGGCGTTCGTGTCGAATGCCTGTCGGCACCGGTCGACCCCGAAACGATGCGTGATCCAGCGCGCCGGTTTGATGACATCGAGCCAATACCAAGCTAAAGCGATGCGCCGACTCTTGTCCCAGCGCCCGGAAAGCAGCGGATTCATCGTGCTGACTTGGCTCGACAACAATTGAATGCGCCGCCGGTGGAAATGCCCGCCCAAATCGATATCGACCCTCTTGTTGCCGTACCACGATCCAATCAGAATCCGTCCCGAAAAGCCGGTCATGTCAATGGCCCGGTTCAATGCCTCGCTGTTGCCGGACAATTCGATCACTAGGTCGAAGCCGTCCGAACCGTCTTCTTGCAAACGGGCTTGCAAATCGCGCCAAGCGTTTTCGTCGTTCGGATCGACACAATGCGCAGCGCCGATGCGTTTCGACAACTCGCGCCTCGATGCGACCGGGTCGGCCGTGATCAGAGTGGCCAGCGGAAAACGCGCCAACAGTTCGCAGGCCAGCAATCCGACGACGCCCTGCCCGAAGACCAACACCCTTTCGCCCAAGAGCGGCACGGCATCCATCACGAAATTGACCGCCGACTCCATGTTCGGCAGAAATAGCGCATCGAACGGCGACAAACCACCCGGAATCGGCAGGCATTCGCCAATAGCAACGACGGCATAATCCTGATGCGGATGGAACACGAACACCATGCGTGAAAGCCAGCATCGATCGACTCTTGAGCCGATGTCGACAATCTCCCCAACCAAAGCATATCCGTATCGAAACGGATAAGCGAAATTGCCGGCCAGGCTCGGTATTGTCGCGTCTTGCGCCAACTCCTGCGGAAAGCGTCCGTCGAAAATCATCCCTTCGGTACCGGGACTGATCGCCGAATGATGAGCCTTAATCAGCACCTGATTGTCTCCGAGAGACGGCAGTTCGAACGTCTGCAGCGCGACTTCGCGCGGAGCGGTATGGAAGACGGCCTTCGCTTCAATCGTCAACAAGCAAGGCCCCATATAAAATCAGATCGTTGCCAAGCGGGTGATAGCGGCAATTCTTTATTTCGAGCATCGGACGACACGGCTTTTCGATTGCCCTGAGTCCTCCGATGATTTTCGGCGCGATCGTGATCACGCAATAATCGATCATGCCTTCCAGCAAAAAGGCATTGATCACCTCGGCCCCGCCTTCTACCATCACGGTCTTGATGTCGAGTTCGGTCAATAATTTGCGTAGCGCCACCAGATCGATATGACCGTCCGAGCTTTGTTCGACCCGGTACACCCGGATACCTTTTGCTTCGAGCCGGCGCTGCTTGTCGGCGGGCGCATGATCGGTCGCGACCACGATCGGCAGTTTGCTCGACGCGCCGAGCATCTTCGCGTCTTCGGGAAAGCGGAGCAGGCAATCTAAGATGACCGGCTGCGGGTCGTCGCCTTCGACATGGCGCACGTTCAGGCGCGGATTGTCGACCAGGGTTGTATTGATGCCGATCAATAAAGCATCGTGATGGGCGCGTAGTAGATGGGTCAACTTCAACGAAGCGCTGCCGCTCAACGGCAGCGACGATTCGGCGTTCAGCGAAATGCTGCCGTCGATGCTTTGCGCATAGCTCAACGTAAAAAAAGGAGGGCGGCCTCTGTCATGATTGAGTTCGTCGAGCTTTTCGATGAACGGCTGCATGAATTGCAACTCTTCGGGAACAAGCCCGGCTGTATTCGGTTGGTCAAAACGCAACAAATGCCGTAATTTCTCGGCTTTGGACTTCAAATAATCCACGTTTTCGTGATGATAGACCGACTCGATCGGCACGCGCTTTTCAACCTTGATGCCCATCGCCTCCAACCCGCTGATTTTATCGGGATTGTTGGTAATTAATTCGATCGACGAAACGCCTAGTTCGTGCAAAATCAGCGCCGCTTGCGTATAGTCGCGCTCGTCGGGCAAATGACCGAGCCGGATATTGGCTTCGACGGTATCGAGCCCCTGATCCTGAAGATTGTAGGCCTGTAGTTTTTTCAGCAAACCGATGCCGCGCCCTTCCTGACGTAAGTAAATCAATATGCCGAAACCGGCTTGCTCGATCAATTGTAATGATAAGTCTAATTGCTTTCCGCAATCGCAGCGCCGCGAGCCGAAAACGTCGCCGGTCAAGCATTCCGAATGCACACGCACCGGCACGTTTGTCTTTCCGGCCACATCGGCCTTTACTAAGGCAACATGCTCCTTGTCGTCGACAGGATTGCTGAAATAATGCAACTGAAACTCGCCGTGAGCCGTCGGTAAACGGGTTCTAACAAGCGTTTCAATCGTTGGGACCGCCTTACCATTCATAATTTTGCCGGTTGTATACCCTTTGCTAGTCAAATTTCGGTGCCGGGGCGCCCGTCAAAGTACGCCGTGAATACATCCATGTAGGCTCTATGATAGCATCCATACTATCAAAGCCTTTGTCGAACACCCCGACACCTCCATGCGCTAATGCCGAAATTTGAAATGCGACAGGTATATTATTCTTATAATCATTAACAGGCCTTGATCAGACCGGCTTGTTTTGAAACTTCATACAATAAGTTTCATTGTACCCATTTCGATTTTAATTTCATGGAAAAGTTTTGGGTGGTTTGGCGATATTTGAAATGCGACAATTGGTCACACTTGCGCGTTGCAAAGCGGAAGATAAGATTATGATTACTTAATTGTTCCCCGATTAAGTCATATATCCTTCTCTCAATGCGGCTTACCAACCGCATTTTTTTTGCGTCGTAAAAACGTATACGGCCTGATCGATTGTTTTTTCAATCGGTCAGGCCGTAGTCCTTTTTCATTCCTTGAGCGGCACATCCCTGTGCTAAATCCTTACGATGTTCTCCATGGCATTCCAACAAAACGGTCATCGGATGTCGATCGACCCGGTGTTAGCCACCGAATCGCGGCCGATGGCTTGCGTATTGGTCAGCGTATTTTTGGATGCATTGATCACAGTGGATTTTTCGACTTTCGAACCAACCACATTGATCGAACCGGTACTGGCGGCGCTGTTGCGGCCTATGGCTTGTGTATTGGTCAATGTGTTTTTCGATGCGTTGATCAAGGTGGATTTCTCGATTTTAGAGCCTTCGGCCATTGCGTTGCTGCTGAATACGGCCAGTAATGCGACTGCTGCAAATGTTACGTTTTTCATGATAGTTTCCTCTGGTTACTGTAATTCGTGTGTTGAGTTCAACCCGCCGTTGAACTTGCGTACAGTATCTCGATTTCGAGGAAAAATTGCGGTGACCGAATCACACCGATTATGTGATTTATTTACTGTGAAAGTACAATGCCGGCTCCGAAGAGGGTGCGGTTGCTCGATCGACAGGCGTCGGCGGCAGGGCAGATTTTTGCTCCTGCAAAATCTGCATTCATGCCATCCATGGCAATCAGTCGCCGCCGCCGAGCCTACATGGACGTATTCACCCAGCACCTAAATTCCATAGCCCATTGGTTATGGTAACTATCGAGCATAATTTAGGTGCTGGGGGTTCACGGCGTCCTGTCGGGCGAGTGACCGCACCCTCCGCCACGCCTCGAACTTTCATTTGCCGGGGCGATGACGGCTTCTTCATGATCGTTACTGTGTTCTACCATCGTCATCCTCATCGGTCTGTTCTGGCAGATATTGCTGAAAGGCATCGCACAGCGCTCTATAGAGAGGCTGAGGATTCATCAACTTAGATACCCCTGAAGCGATAAATGCGGCGGCCATAATCGGAATGGAAATGTCATGATTGTGAGTTATTTCCAATATAAGCGTAAATGAAGTCAGCGGCGATTGTAACATTCCGGAGAAATAGGCCGTGATAGTCAACATGATCATCACCGAAGCCGGCGCGATCGGAAACCAATTGGCCAAATTAGCGCCGAACCCGGCGCCGGTAGCGATAGAGGGGACAAAAAGTCCTCCCGGAATGCCACTGAAAAAAGTAGCACAAGTGGCCAACATTTTATAAACGGGTAATAACGGGTCCATTGGCGCACTACCGTACATTATATTTTTAGCCATTTGATACCCTGTTCCGAAAGTCTGGCCTTCCGAGACAAAACCGATCAATGCAATGATACAACCGCATATAAAGGCAACCGGAATGTAAGGTAGTTTTAATCGACGCATAAAATGATGACCGGAGACAATGATCCAGCTAAATAGACCGCCTAATAAACCGCCGACAATGCCGCAGAATGGAATAGCGAGCCATTCATCGCCCCAAGGTAAATCTAAGGGATTATCGGTAAAATAAATGCTGTAGTGCAGTATCGAATAAGCAGTCATACCGGAAAAAATAATCGCGGTTAACACCAAGGTGCTAATCCGTTCTTCCAGCGCTCTTCCCATTTCCTCAATAGCAAACATAATTCCGGCTAAAGGGGCGCTGAACATCGCGGCAAATCCGGCCGCACTCCCTGCCAAAAGCAACCCTTTACTCATATAAAGCGTAGGGAAATTAGCTACTTTGCCTAAAGATGCCATGATCGATGCGCCAACATGCGTAGCCGGACCGCCAAAACCGACTGAGGCCCCCGATAACAAACCCAGAATCGGCAAGAAGGTTTTACCGATGGCAATACGTAAAGAAACCAACTTGGTGCGTTCGCTTAAGGTGTAAGGAATTTCTAATGCCGTTTTTACCTGAGGAATCCCGCTTCCTTGGCTGCCGGGAAAAAATCGAAAGGTCAACCAGGCTGTGAAGGCAATGCCAAATGGTGGGGCGAAGAATTTAAACCAGCGATAATCCTCTGAAATCGTGCGAAAAATCGTTACGACCCATTCGCTCAACAATGTCATCAATGCGATCGATACGCCGATGATGATAGCCCCTAACCAAAAAACCAAACGATGCTTCCATGGATTAGCGGATAAAAAGACCTTGTTAAATTCAAGCATGACGAGATTTTCCACCTTTTTCGATTATGAAACTGCGACAATCTGTCGCGCGGCAATCGGTCACATTCCGGAATTAAGAGAAGACAGATAAGATATACGCAACTCAACCGCTGATGCGTTTGTGCTCAAATATCCTTCCTCTTGTATGCGGCTTTTTCAGCCGCATTTTTTTTGCCCTGCGTTTCATAGATACCGATAGAACCTATAAAAAGCATTGTGTCCACGAAACACACGAAAATCATTGGCAGGACGGGGTTCGCAACCCATACGCACGCTAACCGGTTACCCACGCTGCTCTTTCCCAAGCTGGAGCTTGGGTAACAGCATAAAGTCTTCGCTCCTTCCCAAGCTCCAGCTTGGGAAGAACACCCCGGAAGCTCCAGCTTCCTGAGACCGACACAACCTCCGCACATCCTCAATTAGCCCCGATTCGTTCGTTCAATCTTCCTTGATTGTCGGGAAAGGAAGCTAGAGCTTCCTGAAAAGGTTACCCAAGCAGGAGCTTGGGTAACAGCATATTTTAGTTTTTGTGACCTCGATGCCATTTATTGTAACTTGACATTCTCGGCCTCGAAATCGCGATCTGGGGATCGCTCCCACAGAGCACCCGGCCCCTTGTGGGAGCGACGCCTTCGTCGTCCCTCACCTAACGCTCGATGAGGAAAAGCCACACCCACGCCTTATGCCGAAGCCCTCGACGCGTCCTAAATTCAATGTATCAGAGCACCTGGAGTTTTTGGCAAAACCGACGTTATTCAATTTACTCCTTTCTTGAGAAAATCCCCACAATTAACAGCCCGACAAAGATTGCCGTCAATAAACTCGGCATCAATTCGAAATGACGCTGATAAAAAGTAGAAGCCGGCTCTTTTTGGTAAGGGACGGTATATAAACCGGACCATTCTTGATTCAGCGGTGATCGATGCAAAACTTTGCCGGAAGCCAACGCTACGGTCGATATACCGGTGTTGGTCACTCTGACTACCGGCCTACGGAATTCGACTGCGCGGGCCAAGGTCATATACAGATGTTGGTAAGGCTCTTGCCAGGCTCCATACCATGAGTCGTTGGTCGCATTGACGATAAATTGCGCGCCGATGTCGGATAGTCCTTTCGAAAAATCCGGAAATAAACTTTCATAACACACCTGCGGTCCGACTTTGTAATCGTTTAATTGCAATAACACGGTCGGTCCCGGCCCTTCAGCGAAATTACCGACCATCGGAAACCAATCGCGCAGCCATGGGAATTTTTTTTCACCGGGAATATATTCGCCCAAAGCCAATAAAATTGTTTTGCTGTAATGCGGTTCGGTAACGGTTCCTTGCCTATCTAATGCAAACAGCGAATTGGTAATCAAACCGGAACGCTCGTCCTTAGCATAGGCGCCGGTTATCATTCCGATTTGACGCTCGCGCAAGTATTCGCTAAGCACTCGGGCATAATACGACTCGTTGTATTGTCCGCCAAGTAATGAAGGAAACGAGGTTTCCGACCACAACACAAAGTCGACACCGACATCGGGATTCGACTCCAAACCGTTTTCGGTCACGGTCAGATATTTTTTTAGAATTTCAGTCTGAAAGCCCTTGCCGTGCGCGGCCGCATGTTTTTCCGTATTACCGATATTCGCTTGCACCAACAGCGTATTGAAATAGGCCTCAGGTTCCGGCAAACGATTTTTCAATCCCAAACCGGCCAAATTAAAACCAGCAAAAACGATGATAACGCCGGCTAAAATCGTCAACCCGCTGCGCTCTCGGCGCCGTTGCCAGGCGACCAACAACGGCCAGTTCAGCAATATCGTGATCATGCTCAAACCGGTGAATCCGACAAACTCGGCCCACTGATAAACCGGCAAGCCGAAACCGTACCAGGTATATCCGAAATTCCATTTGAACAGCATCGGCAAGCCGAATTCGCACAATACAGTCAACACGGCCATGTGCGCGAATGACAACCAATGCGGCCAGCGGAATAACTTTACGCCGGTATACCACAGTAAGCCGGCGGCCGGGACGAACAAATGACCGAATAATGCGAACAAGAGCATACCGATACCGGCTACAAACCAGTTGACTTGAGCAAATTCATGCAACGTATAGGTCACCCAATTGAAGCCTATCAGGGTGTAAATGAAGGTCGTCAGAAAACCGCCGAGTAAAACGTTTTTCAAACTATTCTGACGGCTCCAGAATAGCCAAAGCGGCACGAAACAAAACAGCGACGCCCAAGGAGGAAAAGGAATATAACTCGTTCCGATAAAGACGCCTGAGGCAATAGGCAACAGCCATGGATGTTTGAGAGGCGATGCGGCTGTTTTCATTGAGGTTGGATAGATTGATTGTCGAACGACTAGCGCCGAACGAGGGACGCTAGCCGTTCGATAAAGTTAAAACCGACAATTAAACCATAATAAACATAAAGCTCATGAAGTATTTCTAGAGATGAGCTAAACATCCCCGCTAACCTTTCGGGTGAGCGATAGTTAATAAAAACGCTTTCTCTCGCTCCTAAGGAATATGCACAAATTTACTTCTATAAGTTTTAGGCGCTGTGGAGGTTCGGCGACTCGCTTAACTGGACGCCGTGAATACATCCATGTAGGCTCGACGGCGGCTATCCCTGCCGCCGACGCCTGTCAATCGAGCCACCGAACCCCTTTCAGTATTTGTCGAAGTTATTTCATGCTCGTTCCCAAGCTGGAGTTTAGGAACGAGACAACTTCTTATTCTTCATGAACTTCATGGTGAAATACATTTTTAGGATAAAGCTTATTCACGCTCTTTCCCAAGCTCCAGCTTGGGAAAGACACCTCGGAATCTCCAGCTTCCTGTGACCGACACAACCTACGCACATTCTCAATCAATCCCGACTCGCTCGTTCAATTTTTCTTGATTGTCGGAAAGCTAGAGCTTCCTGAGCAGGTTACCCAAGCTGGAGCTTGGGTAACAGCATATTTTAGTTTTTGCGACTACGACTAGCCCCTGCTCGGACACTTGACTTCGGTAAGCTGAAGCATCTTGCTAATCAGGTATCGTGCGTTTCGTGGACAAAATGCTCTATAGGTTGAACGAAATACTTAGACCGCTTATTCGGCCTTTTTCGCTTCTTCCTCGGTAGTCATGATCAACGACGCAAAACAATTCATCATGCTTTCCGTGTAGTTAGCATGCGCTTCGGCAAGCTCCTTGGGAGAACCGAATTCACCTCTGAGCTCATTGAGCACCTCCTCCGGGTTTTCCGCTTTGCTCAATGTCAGCATTTTCGTGTAACTACGATAGGCTGCGCGTCGTTTCGGGTCGAATGCTAAGATGCCGGGCATGTTATGCGAGCTTAGATCGACGACACAGCGCGCCATCGTTTCCGGCGACAAGTTATAATCTTTCACATCTTTTTCTTCCTGCATGTCTTCGAGAACGGCTTGTTCATATTCCGTTTTTTCGCTGCACGCAACAAGCATTGACGCGGCCATTACAATAACTACTATTTTTTTCATTCGATTACCTGATAGTGAGTTGCCGGAGACTGGGGCAAGTGAGTGATCTCGGTCATGGCTTGTTCGATCCAAGCTTCTGCTTCGGCATTAATATCGCCGGCTTTTCGATTTTGTGTCTCGATAGGCGGTCCTATTCTGACCTGAACAACGCCCGGATATTTCAAAAAACTGTAACGCGGCCAACATTGCCCGGCGTTATGAGCGACAGGAATTACCGGATAGCCGGATTTTTGCGCGAGTATCGCACCGCCGGCATTGAATTTCTTTTTTTCTCCGGGAGCGGCGCGTGTTCCTTCAGGAAAAACCACAACCCATAGTCCTTCCTTTAGGCATTCTGTACCTTTATCGATCAAGGTCTTCAGTGCTTCGCGTTGATTGTTGCGATCGATAGCAATCGGTTTGAGAGTAGCCAATGCCCAACCCCAAACCGGCAGCCATAGTAAGGATTCCTTGAGTACAGCCGTTTGCGGAGGCAAGATTTTCCTGAGCGCCACGGTTTCCCATGCCGATTGATGCTTGCTGAGCACTACTGCCGCATCGATACCTTGAATATGCTCCAAACCCTCTACTTCATAACGGATTCCGCAGGATTTTTCGACCATCCATAGCAGCAAATTTATCCAAATGCCTGCGACTTTATAGCGGACTGAAAACGGCAGGACCACGCAGGCCAAGATGATCGGGCCGAACAACAGCGTCGATATGATGATTCCTAATAATAATAAGGACGATCCGAAATAGACGCGAAAGGATGACTGGTAATTGAATGATGTCGATTGAGTCATGAATGAAAATGTTCTAGAAATCACGCAGTATTAAAAAACCGCTCGAACCGGTACATTGAGCAAACCGGCTCGAGTGGCAATCGCTCCGATTTACGATTGCAGCCTTGAAATATCGGCGATTTGTAAAAACTGCTCGGACAGCATGTTCAGCAAGCCGAGGCGGCTGTTACGCAGCTCAATATCGTCGGTCATGACCATGACGTTGTCGAAAAATGCATCCACGGTATCCTTCAGTTGCGCCAGGCGATTCATCGCGGCGGTATAATCCTGTTGTTGCAATAGGGGGCCGATCGCCTTAGCGGATGCCTGTGCGGCTTGCAACAATTCGATTTCCGCCGGCTCTGTTAGCACATTGCTATCGAAGTCTTGAGGCGCCTCGGTTTTTTTCAAAATATTGCGAATTCTTTTGTTGGCGCCGGACAAGCTCTCGGCTTCGGGGCGTTGCCGGAACGTTTTGACGGCTTCCAAGCGGCGCATGAAATCCAACGGTTGCTCCGGCAATACGGCCAATACCGCGTCGAATTCGTCGGGGCTAAACCCTTTGTCAGAACAATACCCTTTGAGCCGGTCGTAGATGAATTCCAGCACCATTCGATGCGTTTTAGCTCTGTCGAAGTCGTGCTCGATTTGTTCAATTGAAAAATCCACGCACGCTGTCAAATTTAACGGAAGTTCGCGTTCGATTGCGGTGCGAAGCACACCGAGCGCGGCGCGGCGCAACGCATAGGGATCCTTATCGCCGGTCGGAATCAAGCCGGCGCTGAATATACCGGTGAGCGTATCGATCTTTTCGGCCAACGACAAAATTTGTCCGGTCTTGCTAGCGGCCGTGACGCTTCCGGATTGTTTAGGAAAATATTGCTCTTCGAGCGCTTCGGCGACTTCGGCCGGTTCATTATCGGCCAATGCATAATAGCGGCCCATGACGCCTTGCAAGTTTGGGAATTCTCCGACCATTTCAGTCAATAAGTCGGTCTTGGCAAGAACGGCGGCGCGTTTGGCCAGATTCGCATCGGCATCGAGTTGCGTGGCGATATAATCGGCCAGTTGTTTAACCCGGTGCGTTTTATCGGCCAAGGTGCCCAAAGTTTTTTGGAAGACAATGTTTTTCAGCGCGTCGACCCGATCTTCAAGGCGCAGCTTGCGATCCTGTTTCCAGAAAAATTCGGCATCGGACAGACGCGGCGTGATCACGCGCTCGTTACCTTCGCGTATCGATTCCGGACGAGTGCTTTCGATGTTACTGAACGTGATGAAATGCGCCGACAAGCTACCGTCGGCTTGCTTGACCGGAAAATATTTTTGATTGGTCTGCATCGTCGTGATCAACACTTCGGCCGGCAATTCCAAATAGCGCGGATCGAAATGCCCGATGACAGGGACCGGCCATTCGTTCAACGCGGCGATTTCCTCAAGCAGGTCTTCCTCTATGTGAGCGGTACCGTCGACCGATTGCGCGGCCTGCTGCGCCGCAAGCCGGATTTTTTGCTTGCGCTCGTCGAAGTCGGCAATGACTTTACCGGAATCGAACAATATATCCCGGTAGCGGTCCGCGCTCTCGACAGTCAAAGCGACAGGCGCATGAAAACGATGGCCGAAAGTCTGCTTACCTGTAGTCAGTCCGAGAATATCGGTTTCAATGACCTGATCGCCGAATAACAGCACCGCCCAGTGCACCGGCCGAACGAATTCGGTCGCATAATTGCCCCAGCGCATGCGTTTGGCTATCGGCAAGCTATTAATGCTGCCACGCAATATTTCGGGAATCAACTTGTCGGTGGCCTGACCTTCGACCTGTTGACGATAAACCAACCATTCGCCTTTGTCCGTAGTCAAGCGTTCCAGGCCGTCAACCGTTGTGCCGCAACTGGCGGCAAAGCCCTGAGCAGCTTTGCTTGGCGCACCGTCGGCGGCGAATGCAGCCTGCACTGCCGGCCCGCGTTTTTCAACGGTTTTATTCGGCTGTGCAGTCGCGAGATTTTCAACCCAAACCGCCAGACGCCGGGGCGTGGCATAGCCTTTAATGCCGGAATAGCTTAAATCGGCATTATCCAGTCCCTGCCTGACATTGTTGAGCAAGGCTCGGCTGAGCGTTATCAGCGTTTTAGGCGGCAATTCTTCGGAACCCAGTTCGAACAATAAATGCTTGGCGTCGCTCATGCTTGCACCTCCTTGCCGGCCAACATTGGAAAACCCAACGACTCGCGGCGTTGGTAATAACATTCGGCGACCGATTTGGCCAGATTCCTTACGCGCAGGATATAGCGCTGCCGCTCGGTAACAGAAATTGCGCGGCGGGCGTCAAGCAAATTAAAGGTGTGAGAAGCTTTGAGTACCATTTCATAGGCCGGTAACGGCAAATCTTGCGACAACAATTTTTCGCATTCCTGTTCGTAAGTGTCGAAACAATTGAATAAGAATTCGACATTGGCATGTTCGAAGTTATAGGCGGACATTTCGACTTCGTTTTGATGAAAGACATCTCCATAGCTGACCGTACCGAAAGGCCCTTTGGTCCAAACCAAATCGTAAACACTTTCGACACCTTGCAAATACATTGCAATGCGCTCTAAACCATAAGTAATCTCACCAGTAACCGGTTTGCATTCAAGACCACCGACTTGTTGGAAATAGGTAAATTGCGTAACTTCCATGCCGTTCAGCCAAACTTCCCAACCCAAGCCCCAGGCGCCAAGCGTCGGCGATTCCCAGTTATCCTCGACGAAGCGGATGTCATGTTCAAGCAGATCCAAGCCCAAATAACGCAATGACCCTAGATACAATTCCTGAAAATTATCCGGCGACGGTTTCAAGATGACTTGAAACTGATAATAATGCTGCAGGCGATTCGGATTTTCCCCGAAACGGCCGTCGGTAGGTCTGCGCGAAGGTTGAACATAAGCGGTATTCCAAGGTTCCGGGCCGATCGAGCGAAGAAAGGTCGCCGGATGAAAGGTACCCGCCCCGACTTCCTGGTCAAGCGGCTGCAATAATACGCAGCCCTGCCGGGCCCAATATTCCTGCAAGGCTAAAATTAGCCCTTGAAAAGTTAATAAGTCGTTATTTGTGCTTGACACGGTTGCTCCAGGGAATAATAAAAAAACGATTCGTCTCCTTAATCGTTTTGTCCGTATTTAAGGCCTTGACTCTAAAGCCACTTTCGCTTTGTCTAAATAAAAGCGCCGCTTTTTAAGAGTGACCATATAAAAAATTGACCGATTATAACTGAAATTAATAAGCTAGGCACTGCGTTGAAGAAGCCGAATAACGAAGCAGGATAAAACCAAAATACGGCGGCGTACAAAAAATGCTATTTCGATAATTCGCTTTTCGCACTCGCCTGTGACAAACGTTCTAATGTAGAACTCAGCTTTAACAATGCGCAAGCTAAAGAGTCGTCTTCACGGGCTTCGGCATTATGCCGAATTTCGGCAATACTGGCTGCGCTGGGTATATTCACATGGTGATCGGGTTGCTGCTCAACTTGGCGATGAAGCGCTTCGGTGATTTTAAATTGTAATATGTCTACCCGGTGATTAGGTATTTTATCGATAGCGCCTAGGATGGCTGTGCGATAAAAACGTAGTTGCGAAGCCCAATTAGCCGAATCGGCATACACCATCAGCTTATTTCGATCGATTACACAATGCGCAGCACGCTCTTTCAAATGATCGGGCAAGACCTCCCTAACGATTTTCAATAGTTTTTTTTGTTGATCAATTTGACTATATAAAGAAGCAAGCGAACGGTTGGGATGCGCAAGCAATTGTCTAAAGGCGGTGGGGTTCGGCATATGCTTGAAAATTTTAATCGACAGTAAGGTCCACACGATTATAAAGAAATTTTCTTGTTAATTCAGTGACTATTAAAAAACACCTGCTCTGATAAGGCGATTGATTCTAGACGGTAGCTGTTTTGTCAGTTGACTTTGAGGAAATAAGGCATAGAATAATCTTAGCTTGAAATTCGATATGTCTTTGATGTTTTAGTTACGGCGTTTTTTCTGTAGTGCTCTGTTTCTGTAGATCCTCGTTACGTTCTGCCATTAAGAGATTTCACTATTTCTTAGCTAGACGGTCCGCTTTAGGGCTAAATGATTTAATTTTTATTTTTAAGGTTTTGAGTATGTCTACTACTACAACAGGCACAGTTAAATGGTTCAACGCTGACAAAGGTTTCGGCTTCATCGAGCAAGGCCAAGGTCCTGACGTTTTCGTTCATTTCCGCAACATTGCGGGCTCCGGTTTCAAGTCCCTGACTGAAGGCCAAAAAGTTCAGTTTATCGTGACTCAAGGTCAAAAAGGCCCACAAGCCGAAGAAGTTACCGTTATCTAAATATTTTTGTATAAATAGCTAACGGCTAATTATTCGACACAAGGAAGTGTCGACGAAGAGATTACCCTTCCCGCTTTTCCTCACCCAAAGATTTAACCGATTCGCCAACTCCAGAGTGGCTTAACGAATACCCCCTGAGATGCCCATCGCATATCAAAATTCGGCGCGGGGGAGTTCGTCAAAGGCCCAGCATCTATATTCCATAACCCATTGTCCATGGTTAATTTAGGCGCTGTACCTGTCAAGCGAGTAACCGAACCCACTACAAAACTCATAGCTCAAGGAAGTTATTTATCACGAATTCCTAATTACGCTGACTTCGGGGGTTCAACCGGACTTGTTCAATAGCCTGTTTGATTGCTTCGGTGACCGCATTTTCCATCTCTTGATACATTTGATCGGTAATATAAGAGCTTTTATCGACGATACTCCGCACATAGCAGGCAGGCAAGCGATTCAATGCAAGACAGGCAACATCATCAATAAAATCCTGAGTCAACGGCTCCTTGCTTTTTTGAACCATATTCCAAAGCTGGTCAACAACCAATCTTTCATAATAATTACTAATGTTTGGCATACCCTTCCCTACTTACTCAATTTATTAACAGCTAACTATCTGCGTTAGCTGTTTTATGCGTTAAATAATAGTACAAATCTCAAACTAAGGATTTCGCGAAAAATAACTTCCTGGAGTTATGAGCTTTGTCGAGGGTTCGGTAACTCGCCTGGCGGGATGCCGTGAACCCAGCACCTAAATTATCCAAGATAGTTAACCATAGCCAATGGACTATGGAATTTAGGTGCTGGGTAAATACGTCCATGTAGGCTTGACGGAGGCTTTCCCTGCCGCCGACACCTGCCAATCGAGTTACCGAACCCTCCAAAAATAGGGAAATCATTTATGACCAAATCCTAAAGCGTTCATTCCAAAAAGCCGCCCTAGATAATAGCGATTCAATACTATTTGACAAAGCCCTCAAATAAGCATAAAAAGAACTTAATGGTTTCGAACTGAAATCATTGAGGATATGGTAAAAACATTCTCCCTAATGGCTCCTATGTCTCTGCGTTACTGCCGCCAAGCTAACGATAAACCGTCATTCCCGCAGGGATGACCGACACTTACGGTTCGCAGTACCCTTAGGGCCCTATACCTTGGCTGCCGAAGCCAAACCGTTAGCATTCCCAGGCTGGAGCGGCGGGAACGAGGAAGAACATGAATATCGGCAATCTTTAGCCGCATGACGGCTTAATTTAATGACAGTGACGTTCTGCGTAAGAATGATGGAGAATCGAAAGATTATTTACAGCCATATCCTAAGATCCTGTCTAATTTATAGGAGGTCAACACATGAAAAAAAGTCTATCGATTGTATTATCCGGGTTACTTTGCTCATTAGCCACCGCCAGTTTCGCAGCGGAGCAAGCGGTTCCGTTCCCCGAAGGCTACCGTAATTGGCTTCACGCCAAGAGCATGTTGATTCAACCGGGACACGCATTAGAAGACCCCTTTCAGGGGATTCATCATATCTATGCCAACAAATTAGCCGAAGACGGTTTGAAATCCGGTAAATACAAGGATGGAGCGGTATTGGTTTTCGACCTGCTCAACTATGTCGAAAAAGATAAAACGATACAGGAAGGCGATAGAAAACTGATCGGCGTGATGCTAAAGGATGCCAAAAAATTTGCCGACACCGGCGGCTGGGGCTTCGAAGGCTTTGCCGGCGACAGCAAAACCGAAAGACTGGTTACCGATGGAGGTAAATCCTGTTTCGGTTGCCACGCCCCTCAGAAAAAAACCGATTACGTGTATTCGGAGTTTCGTAAATAAAGCAGCGCTTTTGACAATATACCTTTCGCACTTCAAATTTCGGCAGTGCCTGAGGAGGCGCCTAGGTGTCTGATAAAGGCTTTGCCAGCATGGAGCTGGCATAGAGCCTACATGGACGTATTCACGGCGTCCTTTAGCAGACACCCAGGCGCCGAATTTTGACCTGCGATGGGTATATAAAACACGGACGACGCGGATTCGGCGATTCACGAACCCTTGTGGGCAACAACCATCAATTCGCGTCGTCCGTTTACCGATCCGTTGTCTTGCCCATATTTCCCGGAAATCGTTCAGCCGAAATAACTGATCGCCCCCATCAGTGGGGTACGCGGATTCAGCGATAATTTTACCGACACGGTATCTAGAAAACCGCTAAAGCGCCCCTTGGCTTTAAATGCTTCGATAAACTTACCCGACTCCAATGCCGACCGAATTTTAGGACCAATGCCTCCTCCGATAAAAACCCCGCCGGTCGCGAATGACTTCAAGGCCAAATTACCGGCTTCGGCACCGTAAAGCTCCACAAAAATCCGGATGGTTTCGGTACACAAAGGATCTTCGCCGTTGATGCCCAGTCTTGAAATAATCGCGTTACGATCGCAGCCGTATACACTCGGAGTGCAGTCAGGAACCGCAGGACAAGGAGGTGCGAAATAGTTTTCGACCAAAAAGTCATAAATATTGCCGAACCCCATGCCTGAAACGAGCCGTTCGAAACTCACATGCCCGTTGTATTTTTTTCTCAGAAAGTTTGAGAGCTGATCCTGCTGAACGGTTTGCGCGGCAAAGTCACAATGACCGCCTTCGGTCGCTATCGGATGATGGCGCACACCGTCCCAATACAATATGGCTTCGCCGAGGCCGGTTCCCGCTGCGATCACGGCCATATTTCCGGCTTGTAATTTGGCGTTAGGATTCAATTCTACCCAGTCTTTTGGTTCCAAACACAGCATGCCGAGCGCCATTGCTTCCAAATCGTTCAAGAGGCGCACCCTATCGGTGCGCAAGGTTTTTTTCAGCGCTTCTGCATCGAGTTGCCAGGGCAGATTGGTCGGCTCGCAGCGTTGCCCGATAACCGGCCCCGCGACGCCGAAACACGCCGAATCCACCTTGACGCCCGCCGGCAAAAATTTATCCAACACCTCATCGAACTCTGAAAATTCAACGCTGCTGAAGGTTTGTTCTTGTTGCAAAGCAATCAAGCCGTGTTCGTTCTTGCTCAATAATGCCAAGATTGTTTTGGTCCCCCCGATATCGCCTGCCAGAATCATTGTGAATCTCCTTGTTTTGTTTGATTATTATTTTCAAGTAGATAAATCAACGCATCAAGCATACCGTTGGCGACTTGATGCGGAGGCAGCTGATAAAACGCCTGCCAAGCGAGCGAAACGAACTCTTTGTAATTATCCTTAGCTTCCGGATGGAGCTTGAGCCAACAAAGCCTGACCGCGTGACCGATGATGATATCGGTCACCAGGGTATCTTCGATTCTAATCGAGGGATTGTCGCGAAACACGAAAGCCATTGCATTAAGGGCTTCGACGGTCAACTGCCGGTAGACCGGGGCCTGAATCTTATTTAGCAAATGATTGACATGTAATTTGAAGCTTTGTTCGCCCGACGTCATTTGCGCTAACGTCGTTTCGCTATCCAATCGTCTCTTGCTGCTGAGTTTATCACCGATCATCAAGCCTTGACAGTGATGCAAAATATCCCAAACGCCCGTAAAAAAACTTTCGCTTTCCCGACCCAAGCTGCCCTGCCGTTCGCGCCAGTTATACCAGTCTTCGGCTTCGCCGAAATTTTCAGGATCCGTCTTTGGCGAAAAGCGTGCGCAAGTCAATTCCTGGCATTGACCGACATAATTTAGCGTCTCGACTCGCTCGAATTGATATTGCGTATTGGTGAAATCCTCTAGGGTCTCGCGGACTTTTTGCATCAACTGATAAGGCGGCAAGGTCAAGACTTCGTTATAAGCCTGATCCAAGGTACAGTTCGAGTCCTTCTTTTGGCGCACCAAAATCAATTGCAAAATATGCCCGACACGAATCGTATGCATATCGGCAAATAGTTCCGGGTGGTACTTGATCAGCATACCGAGATACAGTATCAGCTCTTGAATGATGATGTGCTCACTAGCGTCGTGAGTGTCATTATAAGTGCGGATAATCTCCAGAATCTCCGACGAGTCAGCCGGGCGCTTCAAAGTCGCCTTACCGCTGTAGGCTCGGCCTACCGTCAATTGATGCTGATGCACTAAAATTTCGGTAGCCGCCTGTTCGAGATCGATATCGTATTTACCGAGCAAGCCCGCGCTACGACGAATGATATCCCAAACCGCAAGATCGCCCGCACGGATATAGACCTCCTCGAGCAAGTCACGAATCCGGCATGGATTGTCGTCGGCATCCTTAAGCCCGGTATCGTAATCCAAACCATGACGCCCAGCCAGTAACACAAGCGCTTCCAATTGTGCATAGAGATTTGAGTTGGTAGTCAATTGTTCGATCAACGCTTCATCGTCACTGATTTCCCAGGTGATCGTAACAAAAATATTCAGCGGTTCCGGCGGTTCGGTATCGATTGGCAAGATTAGAAAACAAGGCCGTTGCGGCTTGTCCCAAGATGGCGCTGAAAACTTGAAATCGTGCAAATAATCGATCTTTTCATGACTCGAACTTTCGGCCAATTTCGATAACTCGTCAAACTTAATGGGTGTGCTGTTAATTTGCCCACTTTTCAGTTCTTGAATAAACTCGATCAACACATCACGATCGTCATCGCTGAGCATATTATATTTAACAACCAATACGAATAACGGCCCCCCTGTTGTGTCGTCCCAATTTTTATGGATATAAGACAACTCCGAGCGTAAGCGCTGAATCAGCAAACGATTGTCCATCGCTAGATAAAAGCCTTTTTGATTCAACAATTGGGGTAAAAACACCAAACGTTCGTTGGCCATCAAATAAATTCTGGAGGTCGCCAAGGTTCTTAATTGCCGTAGCGGTCTTCCGGTTAAACCATGATTATCATTGCGCCCGATATTCGTATAAGCCGCAGCTAATTCGCTCGCGTCGCGAATTTGTATAGGAGAAATTTCAGCCAACGTTTGGGTGTCGATTCCCCATGCCTTCAAATCGGCTTGAATCGTTTCATCCTCGGCAATCACCGCAACCTGCAAGGTGCAATCGCAGGTTTTCTCGCGGATTTTATGCCGTCCGAGCGGGTCGATGTCGTCGATCGCTAATAACCCGTCTTCTATCAGGTTTCCGAGAATAAACAAGCCCTGAGCCCAAACCAATGGAATGTTTTCGTTCGGTATCCGAGTTTGGCTATGAGGATTAGCTTTTTCGGCGTCGATCGCCTCCTTCGGTACGATATATAGTTCGGGCAATAATTGCCGCCCGTTTTGTTCAACTAAGAGCGCTTCCAGCTTAGCCCTGTATTGCGCCGCCTCGTAATTATTACCTGCATACAAATTATTCAGCAGCAGGTAACAAAAAAACAACGGCCACTCGCATTCGATGTCCATAAATTGCTTTAATTCATACGGTTCGTAATGCAGGCGGCTCGGGTCTTCCAATTCGGTTTGGTGACCGTCCAGCAAAAAACGCTTGCAGCCGTAACGGCCCTCGAGCTTTTCACGGATCAAGGCCTCGGTGCGGTTTTTCAATTCCTGATTATCGACCGCGAAAGCCGGAAATCCGGTAATGCTCAATACCGCCGAATCGACTTCCTTGGATAAGGACTCCCTGGGCAGCAGAGATTCCAGCGCGTTACGGGTGCGGGCGATATCATCGCTGATCACATGAATGACCGAGTTTTGCCCGCCCACGGGTCCAAACAAATTGAAGCCGGACATCGCCTCAAGCGCGGCCTTGGCCATGCCGATCGAGCTAGCGTTCAACTCGGCGATACCCCGGTTAATTTTGTTGCCGCGCTCCCAAATACCATAATCGGGAGTCCGGTAAGCCCTGCTGATGTAATGCACCAAGTTCTGCACGAAATTGACTTCATCAATCGTGAACACGATGCGCAGTCCCGATGCAGTCATTTGCGCCAGCATCAACAGAAATAACGACGTGGCATCCAACTGCAAATGCCCCCATTCGCTGTCGCCGACCACCACTTCGCCGGTTTTTAGATCGTATTTGGCATGCAGCGCATCGAGGGGGTCCTGCGTTTGTTTAAACATTTCGACTTTATGCGCTTGGCGCATCATCGCAACCAAGAGTCCACGCATTAACTTAACCACGCTTTGTTCCAGCAGATAAGCTTTGCCATTCGGCTCGCCGGACTTTCGATACGCCAAAGCTAGCCCCCAAGGAGCAAGGATGCTGTAAACATTATCGCGAACCCAGGCGTCATTATAATTACCATGAACGTTGTTTGCGGTACTAGCCGGCAGTAAACCGCTGATCCAGTCTTGTCTATTCAAAATGATATCTCGCACTTCGTCGAAATAGGCATCCAATTTTTCAATTTGCAACTTGTTCTTCATGAATTTTTTCCGTGTAACGAACACAATCTTTGGGATCAGCTTTTTACTTTAACTTAAAGCCATGCAATCAGCCGATTTTATTTTTGGGATGAATCAAGCAAATTACATTCCTGACGAATCGAAAAGCTTCTTACCACCAACCGGATTCTGCTAATCTATTCTTCTATTTCAAGTTTCGGTGGAAAACTTTGTTGTAAATAGGCGGTTATCGTATTTAAGAAAGTCTATACGATAGAGGCTGGTATCGGCTCTATCGCGCCGTGCGCGAGCAAGATCATCGGAAAGTGACGCTAAAATATCTCGCGGAGAGTCGCCCGAGCGATGCGATGTTGGCAAACTTTTGCAGTGAATTTGAAACACTGAAGCACGTGACGATACCGACCGTGATTGAGGGACTGGACCTGTTGGATCATAGCCGGTGCTTGATTTTGGTGCGTGAATATTTTATTGGATGCACATTACGGGAATATGCGACCGACCGGGCATTACCGTTTCGGGAGTCGAAGGGTGAACGGTAGTTTGAGACTTCACCAAGCCGGTGAAAGTGTTGTAGACCCTTCATGCTTCGACTTGGCTCAGCACGAACGGTCTACAACACATGCCAACAGCTCTTTCTAGGTTTAAATATTTTTGTGATTTTCGTGAACGAAATGATTTTTATAGGATGAATCGAACTATAACGCTGCTCCGCTAGGGCGTCTCATTGCTCCCCTTCTGGTAAAATACGCGCTTCGATTCAGTCGGCGACGAGGATAACTGTGTCAGGATATTTACCGTTTATTGGGCGGCAATGGCCTCTTTTGGGGTTTGGGTTTTTCACGGTCTTTTGGGGGAATCTCGGACAGTCGTTTTTTTTGAGTTGGTACGGCACCGATATCCAGCAAACACTGAGCCTTTCGGCTTCCCGCTACGGCGGAATTTATGCCTTGGCCACGGTCGCGAGCGGTTCATGCATCATGCTATTGGGCGGCTTATTGGACAAATGGCGTATCGGTTTCGTAGCGACGCTAATTGCCGTCACACTGATGGCGGCCTGCCTGTCGCTGTCCTTCGCCGATTCAACACCGGCGTTAGCCATCGGTTTTTTTCTAATACGACTGTCCGGACAGGGCTTGATGCCCTTGACTGCGCAAACGACAATGGCACGCTCGTTCAATGAAAATAGAGGCAAGGCTATCAGTATCGCGCTGAGCGGCGTTCCGGCAGGAGAAGTCATCATGCCTGCGCTTGCGGTGTCATTGATTGCACTGCTCGGCTGGCGGCAAAGTTGGCTGGTATGGGCACTGAGCATTCAGCTGCTTTATTTGCCGTTGACCTATTGGTTTTTGCGCTTTTCGAAGACAAGCTCTAAGGAAGAACAGATACCCTCCGATCATTCAAACTCGGGCAAATCTTCCGGCCGGCTTGAAGTACTCAAGGACTGGCGGTTTTGGTCAACCCTGCCGGCGGTATTATCGGGCCCTTTCATGCTAACCGGCATTTTTATCCAACAAGGCTTCATTTTGGCGCAAAAAGGCTGGAGTCCTTCCTGGCTGGCCGGCAGCTTCGTGGCTTACGGTATATTGCATTGGCTAAGTTCGATGCTGTCGGGCATCTTGGTTGATAATTTCAGTGCAAAACGTTTGTTGCCTTATATTATGCTACCGTTGTTTCTATCGTTAATTAGCTTAGCGTGTCTTGACGGACTATGGGTAGCGCCATTATTCATGAGCTTTCTGGGCATTTCGATCGGCATGATGAATACCGTCATCAGTGCGCTTTGGTCCGAAGTGTACGACACCGCCAAGCAAGGTTCGATTCGCTCGATGATGATGTCGTTGATGGTTCTCGCCTCTTCCGTATCGCCTTGGCTGTTCGGCTTGTTGATCGATGCCGGAGTCGACAGCTTCGGTCTTTTTATTGGCTCGGCAATCGCGGTGCTGCTGGCAGGACTATTGGTCTTGCCGGCTTATCCTCCTATAGCCCGAAAATAAGCGGAAACAAACAGGTTCGGCAATGGCTCAGTATGAAATGTCATAATCGATGAATAAAAATTCACTTTATCTAGTTGGCGCGATTGCCGCCGGTTTTATCTATAACCGAGGGCATGAATTCTCATTTTTAATCAAGCATCTTTTGATGATCATGTTATTCTTTCCATTGCTGAAAGCCAGCGTTCCAAGGGATGCGGCCGTCTATAGCCATGCGATGAAACTATGCTTAGTCATGGCCGGGACGAGTATTGCCGCGTATTGGCTAATAAAGAACTTGGACGGGGAACTGGCAACGATCGCTTTTTTGTTGATCGCCACGCCGACCGCGACGGCAGCGCCCATGGTAATTAGATTGCTAAACAAAAGTGTGACTTATGTAATTACCGCCGTGGTCACGACAAATTTATTAGCCGCACTGTCATTACCCTTTATCTTGGATTTCATTCATCCCGGAGAGCGTAACATTAACCCCGGCAACATGTTGCTGGCGACAATGACGGTCGTCGGCGTACCGTTGGTTTTAGCCCAACTCATTAGAGCGTATCGCATTCAGTTGGCGAATAAACTCACAAAGATTAACAAGCTGCCGTTTTTGATTTGGCTATTGGTTATCTACCTCGCCACGGCAAAGGCTTCCGATTATTTGTACAGCCACCACGTTCCATCTCTGATGCTCGGAAAGATTGCTCTTATTTCGCTGCTTACATGCGGATTCAATTTTTTGATAGGCCATTATGTAGGCGGCGTAAATTACGCCGTGGAAGGCAGCCAGTCGTTAGGCCAAAAGAATACGATGTTTATGTCCTGGATCGCTCTGGAATACGTTTCCCCGCTTGCAGTCTTAGGCCCGGTTTGCTATCTGGTTTTTCAGAATCTTTATAACTCGGTTTTGTTAAGCAGGAATAAGCACCCAAAACCGGTTGGTTAATGAAGAATACAGACGGCAAAGATAAACCTAAATTCGGCAGTTTAACCATGAAGCACATGAAGTTAACGAAGTATTTCAACAGATTACCGAAACATTCCAGCTAACTTTTCGGGTGAGCGAAAGTAGCACACAAACGAATGACAAGTTATTGAATTAAAACTATTATTTTTCATGATCTTCATGGTGAAATGCTTTTTTTACTGTGAAAGATCGTAAATTTTGATTCATTATCTAATTTTTCGATATGCAA
>NZ_JBNGHF010000056.1:0-25605 GCF_050611805.1 Methylotuvimicrobium sp. | reverse complement strand
GGGTTGGCCGTTTTTAGCTTGACGCGCATGGCTTGCGAACCCCGTCCTGCTAAGGGTATGCTGATCTTTGGGCTTTAGCTGAAGAAACTTGCTAATCAGGTTCCATTTTGAAAGGTGCGACCAAACCGCATGTATTTTCTTGGGTGATTTGGGGTACGACCACCTTCGTGGTTTTTCTGGCGCAACTTAAAAACCAAGGCGGCGCTGGGGCTTGGCCAATCGGGGTGTCGGGGATTCTTACGATCTTCATTGCCATACTGGCTTTCGCAAAGCGCGGAGATGTGACGATCACAAAAACAGATTGGGTTTTCCTGGTAACGGCGTCATCTTTTTTACCGCTGTAGTATTTCACCTCGGATCCACTCTGGGCAGTTGTCATTCTCACGACAGTGGATGTGCTGGGTTTCGGCCCTACGATTCGCAAGGCCTATCACCAGCCGAAATCCGAGCCGTTAAACTTTTACGCTTTATTCGCTATCCGCAATCTATTGGTTGTTATGGCGCTTGAACATTATTCATTGACAACCGTGCTATTCCCTGCCGTGTTGGGGCTAACATGCGTATTCATCATGGCTTTGATGATGTACCGCAGGCTAGCTATTGCAGTCGTAAGTCAAGGAGACCAATGATGAAGGTGGTTTGTGCCGATCCGGTCAGGCAACTCCCCGGCAAAATTAGCGAACAACAAAAAAAGGGTCACCCATTAGCCTGTCGTAGTCAACAAGCCAATACAATCCATCAAGGGCGAGTCGGAGTCCAGTATAAAATGCAAAAAAAGGGCGTGGTGGCGGCGGGCCATGAGCAAACTGCAAAAGCGGCGGGATATATTCTCAGCGAAGGTGGCAATGCGTTTGATGCGGTGATTGCCGCTCATTTGGCGGCTTGTGTGGTTGAGCCGGTGCTGTCCTCATTGGCCGGCGGCGGTTTTTTAATGGCCCAAACCGCGGCCGGCGACAATCTATTGTATGATTTTTTCGTGCAAACGCCGGTCACTAAACGAGCGGTCGAAGACACGGATTTTTTTCCGATTTCTGCGGATTTCGGAACGGTCCGGCAGGAATTTCATATCGGCTTGGGCTCGGTGGCGACACCCGGTACCGTCAAAGGACTGTTCTCGGTTCATCGTGAACTCAGTACGCTGCCGATGACGGTTCTGGCCGAGCCTGCGATCGAACTGGCGCGCGGCGGCGTGGTCATGAATGCCTTTCAGGCCTATATCTTTGATATCGTCAAGGCTATTTACCTGGCCTATCCCGACACGCGTAATACCTTTGACAGCAAAACGCATCAAGGCCAATTGCTACAGCAAGGGGAAGTATTGTATCTGCCCGATTTAGCCGATTGCCTTGAGGTGCTGGCTCGGGAGGGCGAAGCGTTTTTTTATCAGGGTGAGATCGCGCGCGCCGTCATAAGACTGTGTGCCGAACGAGGCGGGCACCTGGTCGGCAAAGATTTCAATGATTATCGGCCGGTCAAACGCAAGCCGTTGTCGATCGATTATCGCGAAGCCACCGTGCTGACCAATCCCGCCCCCAGTTCCGGGGGCACGCTGATTGCTTTTGCTTTGCAACTGCTACAAGCTTTCGACCTGTCTCGCCATAGCCCAAGCACGGCCCCGTATCTCGATTTGCTGGCTCAGGTTCAAGATATGACCAATAAGGCGCGCATCGACGCCTACCTTGACGATCACACGCACCATCCCGGAGAGCATGTCTTGGATGCGGAAAACGTCGAAGCCTATCGTAATCAAATCAAACCGGCACCCATCTGTTCCAGGGGAACCACGCAAATCAGCGTGATCGACGGTCAGGGTAATATCGCCAGTCTGACTACCAGCAATGGCGAGGGCTGCGGTGTGTTAATCCCGGGGACCGGCATCATACTCAATAACATGCTGGGTGAACAAGATCTCAACCCCAAGGGTTTTCATCATTGGCCGACCCATGAGAGAATGACCTCGATGATGGCTCCTTGCATCGTGATGCTCCCGGATAAACGGCGCTTCGCCTTGGGTTCAGGGGGTTCCAACCGGCTGCGCACGGCTATACTGCAAGTCCTACTCAATTTGATTGATTTTAAGATGCCGCTGGATCAGGCTGTCACGCATCCGCGCATTCATCATGAAGATGGATTGCTCAGCTTAGAGGGAGGCTTTGATGACAGCGAGATCGCCCGGCTTCTGAAAAATCATCCGAATCATAAAGTCTGGGGCAGCCGCAATTTATTCTTTGGGGGGACGCATTCGGTCGGCAGTTCGCCGGACGGTTTTTTGGGCATTGGCGACCCGCGCCGAGGTGGTTACGCTTTAGAGATTTCATAGCGAGGAAATGTTACCAGGTCTTGCAATCTAGCATGAGATAATCACATGCTCTGCTCGTGACTCACGATTAATTTGACTTAGAAACGCGCATGAATTTCAGGTCCCTGATTTATTCCATGCCCATTACTTAGTGTGTCAGTCTTATCCCTGGCCTTGTGCTTTAGCAATGACCGATTCCGTTAAAATATCGGCCAAGCGCCTGACGCCGGGGCCCGCAAAGTCGGGGTTCGCCAGGATCAGGTAAAGTGGTACTTCTCGTGTATTACCTTCTCTCAAAGGCAATGGCTTTAGAATCCCCGTTCGCAATTGTTCACGAATATGTTCTACGGGTAGCCAGGCAAAGCCATGTCCCATACTGACGGCCTGAATGGATGTGGCCACCTGGCTCACCGTCCAACGCTGATCAACTTCGACCGATACCGAGCGGTTATCGCGCTTTGCGCCAGAATCCCGAATCACAACGTGCCGATGTGCGCGCAAGTCCCGATAACTCAACTCACGGCCTAGCCGATGAAGGGGATGCTCGGCATGAGCGACGGCCAGCAAGCGAATCCGCATCAACAGATTACCCAGAAAACCCGGGGGCAACTGCGGTGAAATGGCCAAATCCACATGCCCGCTGAGCAGCGCATCCGAGGTTCCTCCTAAAACCGACTCGATCAATTCGACTCGCGTCCCGGGGCTCTCCTGGCCGAAACGCGCCAGGCACGTCAATAACAGCTCGGCGGGAAACAGGATTTCAGCGACGAGGGTGATAACGGCTTCCCAGCCGGCCGAAAGTTTATGCGCCGCGCGTTCTAAATCGCCGGCTTCATTCACCAGAGCCAAGGCGCGCCGGTAGAGCATTTGTCCGGTCGGGGTAAGTATGGCCTTGCGCCCTTGAATCTCAAAGGCTTTAACGTCCAGCAAGGATTCGATTTTTTGTACGGCATAACTGACGGCCGATTGACTTTTGCACAGTTTTTCTGCGGCTTGGGCGTAACCCCCGGCGTCCACGACTTCAATCAAAGACCGCCATTGCTCCAGTGTAATATGTGGATTCATGATAACTTATCGAATAAATAGATAAATATAGGCTAATTATTATGCTTTTTTATCGTTTTAGTAAGGGGTTAAATAGCATCACATTCAATGAATAGAGGAAAAGACGATGACAACCCTGTTGCAAATCAATTCAAGTATCTTTTCGAATGGCGGTCAGTCCAGCCAATTAGCCAATGCGTTTGTCGCCAAATGGCGAGTCAGGAACCCGGAAACAAAGGTGGTCGTGCGTGATTTGGCCAATGAACCATTGCCTCACCTGGATGCGCAGCGGGTTTCGGCCTACTTCGCGCAGCCCGGTGCCCGGACGCCGGAACAGCAGTCCTTTGTCGACGAATCGGAGACACTGATCGACGAGATCAAGCAGTCGGATGTCATCGTCATCGGTTTGCCGATGTACAATTTCGGTATTCCCTCGACGCTGAAAGCCTATTTTGACAGGATAGCCCGTGCCGGGTTGACTTTCCGTTATACCGAGAACGGCCCCGAAGGATTGCTGCCGGGCAAAAAAGTCTACGTTTTTGCGGCCAGAGGCGGGATGTATGCGGGAACGGCTCTGGATAGCCAAACCAATTATGTGCGCGATTTTCTCAATTTTCTGGGCATCACCGATATTGAATTCGTCTACGCGGAAGGGCTTAATATGGGTGAACAGGCCAAGGATCAGGCGCTGGCCGGAGCCCATCGGCGGCTTGCAGAATTAGCCGACTGAATCGCAAGCCGAAAACTTTGAGACTGTCTTCAACAAAAGTTAGATTCGGTATCGCCTTCCAATCTACGCCGGAAAATAACATTTTATGTTTATCCAATCCACCGAGGAGCTTCATTATGAAACGCATCACACTATTATCGTTAGCGGCGACTTTTTCGACGGCTACCTTAGCCGCGCCCGAAACCTACGTCATCGACGGCAGCCATACCTTTCCCAGCTTTTCTTACAGTCATCTCGGATATTCGACCCAAATGAGCCGTTTCGACAAGACGTCCGGCAAAATCGTACTCGATCGCCAGGCAAAAACCGGTTCAGTGGAAGTCACGGTCGATACGACGTCGGTCAATACCGGCTTGTCGTTATTCAACGAACACATCCAGGGTGAAGATTTTCTGGATACCGCCAAGCACCCCACAATGACATTCGCTTCCGACAAACTCCTATTCGAAGGTGACATGTTGGTGGCGGTGGATGGCACGTTGACGTTGAAAGGGATCGCCAAACCCGTGACGTTGACCGTAACATCGTTCCAGTGCATACCGCACCCCATGTTGGAAAAAGACGCTTGCGGCGCTAACGCTACCGCCGTCGTCAAGCGGTCCGACTTCAACATGAGCAAATACGCACCTCAGGTAAGCGACGAGGTGACCCTTACCATCCCGGTCGAAGCCGTCAAGGAATAAGCTTCGCATCATTCGACCACTGTAAATAGGAGGTCGTTAACATGAGGAAACTGACATGAGCATACGCACGCTTCAACAAATCATTCCAGCCATTGCGACTTCGGACGGCGGCGGCGTTAAACTGCGTCGTAGCCTTGGACAAAAGCAAGCACTGCGGGTCGATCCTTTTTTGATGCTGGATGAATTTTCTTCCGAGCATGCCGACGACTACATCGCCGGTTTTCCGGATCACCCGCATCGCGGCTTCGAGACCGTTACCTATATGCTGGAGGGACACATGCTGCACCAGGATCATCTCGGCAATCGGGGCGATTTAAAAAGCGGCGGCGCACAGTGGATGACCGCCGGCCGAGGTATTATTCATTCTGAAATGCCCCAACAAGAAAGCGGTCGCATGCGAGGCTTTCAGCTTTGGGTCAACTTGCCTGCGAAGGAGAAAATGAAACCGGCCGGCTATCAGGATGTCCGGCCTGAAGAAATTCCGTTGCAAAAATTGCCGGGCGGAGGGCAAGTCAAAATTATTGCGGGGATTGCCGACATCGCCGGCAATCCCATCGCCGGGCCGATTCAGGGAATAAGTACCGAGGTCTTGTTTTTGGATGTTAGGCTACCTGCGGGCGAAACTTTTAACCTCGCGATAACTAAAGATCACAATGCCTTTGTTTATCCCTATGAGGGCACATTGGCGATAGGACCCGCGGCAAATAGACATATCCTGGCATCGCACAGTGCCGGGGTTCTTTCCGATGGCGACCGGATTGAAATCTTGGCTGAAGAGCACGCAGCGGCATTCTTGCTGTTGGCCGGCCGGCCGTTAGGAGAGCCGATCGCTCAGTACGGGCCTTTCGTGATGAACACGCGAGAAGAAATCGAGCAGGCCATGGCCGACTATAGGAATGGGCAACTGGTATGAGCGGTTGCCGTTGTCGCCCATCGTATCGTCCAACACCATATAACCGTTTGATTGGAGTCGGATCCGCGCGATGAAAAAACGAACCCAATTCCACGGCCGGCTTGATTGTAAACCCGTGTCATGAAACGATTGCGCATGAATTCGGCAACCGAAGTCAAAATCCACCTTCTATATCAAATTCATCTATGAAAACAGCCACGGCGGCGATGACCGTCAATAGCTCCGCCCCCATCATTTCCGTGTGCGGCGTCAACAAGACCTATGCCGGCGGTTTCCAGGCGCTCAAAAAAATCGACCTGGACATCAAACGCGGCGAGATATTCGCCTTGCTCGGACCCAACGGTGCGGGCAAGACGACGTTGATTAGCCTCATCTGCGGCATCGTCAAGGCCACTTCCGGAACCATCATCGCCGACGGGCACGACATCATGCGAGACTACCGCGCGGCGAGGGCAACCATCGGTTTGGTGCCGCAGGAACTGCATACGGATGCGTTTGAATCGGTCTGGGCGACGGTCAAATTCAGCCGGGGACTGTTCGGCAAGGCGCCCGATGCAGCCTACTTGGAAAAAGTCCTGCGCGACCTGTCCTTGTGGGACAAGCGGAACGCAAAAATCATGACGCTCTCGGGCGGTATGAAACGCCGGGTTCTGATTGCCAAGGCGCTCGCGCATGAACCAACGATATTGTTTCTCGACGAGCCGAGCGCCGGCGTGGATGTGGAATTACGGCACGACATGTGGCGAATGGTTCGAACCCTTCGTGCGCAGGGTACTACGATCATTCTGACCACTCATTACATCGAGGAAGCCGAAGACATGGCAGACCGCATCGGAGTGATCAGCAAGGGTGAACTGATCGTCGTTGAAGACAAAGCGGTGCTCATGCGCAAGCTCGGCAAAAAGCAGCTCACCCTGACTTTGCGACGCCCGATGACCGGCATCCCGGCCGGATTGAGCGCTTGGCCGTTAGTGCTCTCCGACGATGGACATGTCCTGGTTTATAGCTTCGACGCCCAGGAAGAAGAAACCGGGATTGCCGAGCTGTTGCGTACGCTCGCCGAGCACGGCATCGAATTCAAAGATTTACGCTCCAGGGAGAGTTCACTGGAGGACATTTTCGTCAGCTTGGTACATCGGCCCAAAGGAACACAGGAATGAATATTTATGGCATTCGCGCCATTTACCATTTTGAAATGGCGCGCACTTTTCGTACGCTGTGGGAAAGCATCGTAGCGCCGGTGCTGACCACCTCGCTGTATTTCATCGTATTCGGCAAAGCCATCGGTTCGCGTATGGGCGACATCGACAATGTCAGCTATGGCGCCTTCATCATCCCAGGGCTGGTAATGCTGAATTTACTGAACGAAAGCATTTCCAATGCTTCTTTCGGCATCTACATGCCCAAGTGGGCGGGGACTATTTACGAGTTATTATCGGCACCGGTTTCATGGTTCGAAGTGCTGATCGGTTATGTGGGGGCGGCGGCAACCAAATCGGTGATGTTGGGCCTACTCATTCTGGGTACCGCGCGCATTTTCGTGCCCTACGAGATCGCCCATCCAGTGTGGATGGTTGCCTTTCTGTTGCTGACGGCGGTGACTTTCAGTCTATTCGGCTTCATTATCGGCCTGTGGGCCGATAGCTTTCAGAAACTTCAAGTGGTCCCGATGTTGATCGTTACGCCGCTGACCTTTCTAGGCGGCGCGTTCTATTCCATCGATATGTTGCCGCCACTGTGGCAGAAGATCACGCTGTTCAATCCGGTGGTGTATTTGATAAGCGGTTTTCGCTGGAGTTTTTACGGAATAGCTGACGTGGATGTCGCCGTCAGCATCGGCATGACGTTTGGCTTTCTCATGACATGCCTGATTTTTGTATGGTGGGTGTTCAAGACGGGTTACAAGATAAGACATTGAGGCGGTGCTTACTTTGCGGAGTGTTCGTGACTTGGCCGCCGTCGCGGGATGCGCGAATTAAATCGGCCATGACAGATGCAGGTATAGAAAAACGCTTGGATCAATTGAATTCAAGTGGAGAGATATACCGTTTGCCAGCCTTACCTTCACCTCCAAGCCACTAGTTACAAGCCCAAATCGCTCAAACCGGCGTGATCGTCCGGCCGACGGCCCAGCCCCCCCCGCGCACTTTCATTTGTCGGCGCGATGGACAGGTCTTCATTAACGTTATGATAGATGTTTCGATCCATTAAGTTCCTTCCTGCCACGAGGCCTGATAATGCAGCTGTTCCGCGCTTAATGTGTCGATAGTGAGCCCCATCGCCGCCAGTTTCATTTGTGCGACCTGATTATCGATTTCAGTCGGTACCGGAAGTACGGCATTTTCGAGGTCGGCGCCATGCCGCCACAAATAGGCCATGCTCAAGGCCTGATTGGCGAAGCTCATGTCCATCACGGCGGCCGGATGGCCTTCTGCGGCGGCGAGGTTGACCAAGCGTCCTTCGGCCAGCAACCGGACCTGACGTCCGTCTGCCAGCGTATAGGTTTCGACATGGAGGCGCGGACTGTGTTTGTCGATTGCCAGTGATTCGAGCGCCGGTATGTTGATCTCGATATTAAAGTGGCCGGAATTGGCGATCACGCAGCCGTCTTTGATAACCTTAAAATGCGCTTTGTCCAGTACATGCTTGTCGCCGGTGGCGGTGACAATGAAATCCGAGCAGGCGGCCGCCTCAAGCATCGGCATGACCCGAAAACCGTCCATTGCCGCTTCCAGCGCCCGCAGCGGGTCGACCTCGGTGACGGTGACCTGTGCGCCATGACCCTTTGCGCGCATCGCGATGCCGCGTCCGCACCAGCCGTAGCCCGCCACCGTGAAGGTCTTGCCGGCCAGCAGAATATTGGTAGCGCGAATGATGCCGTCGAGCGTGCTTTGACCGGTGCCGTAACGGTTATCGAACAAGTGTTTGGTCATCGCATCGTTGACCGCGATCACCGGAAATTTGAGGGCTTTATCCGCCGCCATCGCGCGCAGACGTATTACCCCTGTCGTGGTTTCTTCGCTGCCGCCGATCATATCGTCCAGTAACTCTCGGCGATTTTTATGCAGTTCGCTGACCAAGTCGGCGCCATCGTCCATCGTGAGTTGCGGTCGGTGATCCAGCGCCTTTTCGATGTGGCGGTAATAGGTGTCGTTGTCTTCGCCTCGTTTCGCAAAGATCGGAATCCGATGATGTTTCACCAGCGAAGCCGCGACATCGTCTTGCGTACTGAGCGGATTGCTAGCGCATAAAACAAGCTCGGCACCGCCGGCTTTCAGTGTGCGGGCCAGGTTTGCGGTTTCGGTGGTGATATGCAGACAACCGCTAATGCGTGCCCCGGCCAATGGTCTTTCGCGCTTAAAACGTTCTTGAATCGTGCGCAGCACCGGCATTTCGGAAAAAGCCCATTCGATGTGCTCATTGCCTTGATCCGCAAGAGAAAGGTCGTTGATGTCGTGGTCGATTTCGAGCATAGTTGTTTCAACCGAGTGAATGGTAAGTATTCAATTCCCCTCTTTGAAAAGAAAAAGAGGGGTTAGGGGCTGAGGTATCCTCACGAAACAGCCAAATAAAACAATTTGCTATGGCTGAAAATTGATAGATGTATTGATTTTTTTCATCGTTCCTACGCTCTGCGTGGGAATGCATCCCGGGACGCTCTGCGTCCCTAGAGGTCGATAATCCCGACAAGAGCAACGATACATTCTCTACAGTTTCTTAATCCGATTGCCCGCCGCAGTCGACGCAGAGCGTCTAAAGCGACATTCCCACGCCGAGCATGGGAACGAACGTTTTGTGGGGATACATCAGGGTTAGGGGAGATTTTTTATATAAATCCCCCTTAATCCCCCTTTTTCAAAGGGGAGGGCAATCATTAAGCTGCCGTGTGTTTCAGCTATTGATTAACGAATATCCTCGGTAGTCAATTCGCCAAGCGGCTTGCCTTTGTATTCGCCAGTGAGCGTTTTCAGGAAAGCAACCATATCGCCGATTTCATCGCTGCTGAAGTCTTTGTCGAGCTGCACTTGTCCCATCACGCGGACCGCGTCGGCAAGCGTTTCGGCTGAACCGTCGTGGAAATAAGGGAAGGTCAGTTCGATGTTGCGCAGCACCGGCACCTTAAAGAAATGACGATCTTTTTCCTCTTTAGTGACATTGAAACGGCCGTTGTCGACTTCGGTCAACTCGCCGCCGCGTTGTTTGAAATAATCGCGCGCGACTCCCATTTTTTCATACGACAAGCCGCCGAGTGCCGGGCCTGAATGGCACGATGCGCAATGCGTCTTGAACAGTTCATAACCGGCTTTTTCTTCGTTCGTCAGAGCGGTCACGTTGCCGCGAAGGTACTGATCGAAGCGGGAATTTGGTGTAACCAGCGATTCCTCGAACACGGCTATCGCATGTGTTACGGTTGTTTTGGTCAAGCCTTGATCCGGATAAAGTTTTGCGAAGGCTTGTTGATAGGCTTCGTCTTGCTTGAGTTTTTCGACGACCTCATCCCAGACCGCGCCCATTTCGATCGGGTTCGCCACCGGTCCTGCCGCTTGTTCCTGAAGGTCTTTTGCACGTCCGTCCCAGAATTGCGCGAGGTTATACATCGCAACATAGACGGTCGGTGAGTTGATCGGTCCCAACTGGCCGCGAATGCCGGTTGCAACTTTGGCTTGATCGGTGCCGCCGCGCGTTAAGTCATGGCACGATGCGCAGTTAAGCGTGTCGTCACCGGACAGTCTGCGGTCGTGAAATAGTTTGTCGCCGAGTGCGACAATTTCGGGATCGAGATCGACCGTAAGTGGTAGCGGTTGCACCGGTTCGCCCTTGAATTGATTGGCGGCGTCCCTGCTCCATGGATGTTTGGCGCGCTCTTCAGCGACCCAGGTAAGTAGCGTCGTTTTTTCGTCATGGTTCAACTTGCCGTTCCAATGCATCAGAAGGTATAGCGCCGGCGGCATGCTGTCGTTGCGGATAACGCCTTCTAGCCGGGCCAACATTAATGGTGTGAAGCTTTCCTTGCCGCTGTAGGCTTCTTTCGTCAGCAACAATCGTTCGCTGGCCTCTTCGATGTCGTGCTCCATCAGTTGTTTTGCGATCGGCAGGCCAGAATAGATCGGCATGCGGGTCATGCCAGGTGAATGACAGTCGACGCATTTGTTTTGCAAAACCCGCGAAGCCTTCGCAAAAGCTTCCGATTTACCGTTAATCACTTCGATCGGCTCGTTTTCGCCGGACAAGCCAATCAAGTTCGAAATCGGCAGAAACAGGATGACTGCCACCAGAAGGATAATGAACCATTGGGCTTTTTTCATTGTTCGACTCCGCGTTTTTTGCACTGTCTTGGAAAAAGGATTATTCCTGCAAACGATATAAGTATTCAGTCAGAGCAAGAATACGGCTGCGAGCGGCCGATTCGGTATCGGCCTCGGGATAGTTGTTGAAATACAGAGAGGTTTGGTTGGTAAAGGCTCGGCCCCAGATCGGCATGTCGCGTGGCCCGTGAGATTTGACTTCCTCCCTTCCGTCGATGATCTTATAGACGCGGTCGAACGGGAATACGCCGTTGTTGTTCTTGGCTAAAACGGTTAGATTCGGAACCGGTCTCACCAGCAAGGCTTTAAATGGGCCGTCGTCGCCTTTTCCGTTGATTCCATGACAAACTGCGCATGCCGATTCGTATTCCAGTTTGCCGACATCCAATTTTTTGTCGGCAAATGCTGTTGTCGCGGTTGAGCCGGCAAGTATCGCGAAACTAAAAGCGGCTGCGGTTGAACTGAACAACGTTCTGTTTTTCATAATGCCTCCAAAGTATCGAGTTGACTTTATTGAAACAGTACTGGCTTACCGATGCTTGTGTTCGTGACGTTCGATCGGTTCCGTTTTTAATGTGCCTTTTAAAAAGGCTTCAATGGCAAGATCGGGTTCGATCATTTTCGTAACAAGAACTTTGATGTTTTTTTCCGCTAATCGACGCGCCAGGCCGTCGCCGATGCCGCCACAGATTAGAACGTTTATATCATCCAGCGGAGTAGGCTCGAAGCGGGATGTTTCATGAAAAGACTGCTCCTTGGTCAGTTCCAAAATCTCCTTCCCGGTAACGCTTTCATGTTCGACCCGGTATATCCAGAATTTTCTACACCGGCCGGTGTGGCCGGTGATTTCCTTGCGGTTTTGACTGGCGACGGCAATTTTCATGATTATCCCCAATCAATAGGATGGCGGCATCAACGGTTCGATACCTTCGAATTGCGCGCTCGGATGATGTTTGACGATCAATTGGCTGATAGTATCGATGCGTTCACTCGGGATATCGATCATAACCAAGAACGCGCCGTTTTCGATTGCTTCGGAGTATTGCTTGACGCGCGAATTACCAACTTCGAGTCCGGCTAGACCGCTCATGATTGTGCCAATTGTCGCACCGTAGAGCAAGACACCTAGAACCGGGCCTCCGGCAATGGCAAATCCGGCAAATCGTAAACCGACAAGTCCTGCGAGTAGTCCTGTTGCCCCACCTAACGCAGCACCACGTTCCATTGCGGGAACAAAGTCGGTTTTTTGAAATTCCGAAGCTTCGGGTAAGTCATCGAGCGGCGTGTCGCGTTTGGCAAGTATGTGTATGTGTCTATCTTCGATCCCTTCCAAACGAAGTTCGTCAACGATTTTATGTGTGGTTCCAATGTCCGGGGACAAAAAGTAAATTCTTCTCATGAGCTTTCCTGTATGTATTCAATAATTAAAAATTATAGTCTACATTTTTGTCGACGTGACATTGGCTAATTGAATTATATCCATCTTAGATCAAAATTCGGCGCCGGGGCATCGTCCTGTCAAGCGAGTCACAGAACCCTAGACAAAAATCAAAACTCCAGGAAGTTATTTTCGCGAAATCCTAAAATGATTGATGAGTCAGTGCAACTTTATCAATTAAACCGTACCCGATGTGAATCAAAGTTTGGTTTAGAGTACAGTGGAATTTAATGGAATGCGTTAAAATTTACCCATGTCATCATAAAACGAACTTTCCCAACAAAAACCCGATGAATGATAAATGGCGCATCTTCAAGTAGAGTTTACCGAAGATTTGTTGCTCGAAAGGGAAGCCATCCGCAAGGACTTTAAACAAAAGCGCAAAGGAGGTTTTGAAGCGCTTCGGCTGAATGGTGTTTTCATTAACAATGGCTGATTGCGTCAATGGCCCATTCGCAAATAACTTTGTTACGCCCGGTTTCTTTGGCTTTATATAGGGCCTGATCGGCGCGTAAGATAAAGCTTTCAATTGTATCGTTTTGTTTTCGAGTCGCGATACCGATCGATAACGTAATGGTGCCGATCGATTCGTTGCTATTTTTGCGTTTTAGTCTGCTGTTTTGTAATGATGTTCTGATTTTTTCGGCAATATCCTGCGCTGCGGATAATGAAGTGTTGGGCATGATGATGGCCAATTCCTCACCCCCGTAACGAGCGACATAATGATGTTTTTCGCTATACTTTTTCAGTAGCGATGCGGTGAATTTCAACACATTGTCGCCGATTAAATGTCCGAATTTATCATTAACCTGCTTAAAGTGGTCCAGATCCAATAGTGTGAGGCAAATGTCTTTGTCGCTCGATTCCTCGAGGAGGTTGGTTAGCGTCTCATCAAATGTTCCGCGATTCAATAGCCCGGTAAGTGCATCGACAGTCGCCGCTTCCTTGACTTTTGAAAGTTCCTTGCGCAGCTGTTCCATTTCTTTGTTAGCGGCTTCCAGTTGTGACTTAAAATGATCGCTGGTGTCAATTAAGTCCTTTGTTTCGCCGGCAATTTCCGTCAGTACGGTTTTCAATTCTTCCAAATTCGTTATGCTTTCCAGGCGTATCGATTTTTCCTCAAAACTATCGCTGGCTTCGGATGCTTTTTGCTGGGTTTCATTAACCGATTTTTCGGTATGATTAATGATCCTTTGTATATCTTGATTGATTTTGTCGAACGATACCAGCGCCGCGTGACAGATATGTTTTTTATATAAAGCTAGGCCGGTCTCCATGTCGAAAGGATTATTTTCGGCAATGAGTTGGTCGACGGCGGCCTTGAGGTTGTCATTGTAACTCGCTGTATATTCGTAAAATACGGCATAATTGATTGGGGTTGGGGTAATTTTATTTCGCATCATGAGTTTAACGATGCGATGCATGAATTGAATGTTTTCTTCGGTGGAGTAGTCGTAATCGGTTCTAAACGGCATGGGGATAGGTGTCCGGGTAGTCAAGTATCAATAGACAAGATAGACGATCATCCGTGAGTCATACTGTAATTTCTAAGCAGGTGTTCGGCTGGTGTCTCGGATTGCAAGGGTAGTTTGTAAAGAATGCGTCGGAGCGTTACGAGATCGATTTTTCTTATGGTTTTTTTATACAGAAGAGCTTAGTTTATTCGTTCCATTTTACAAGTGTCTTATTTCGTTATATACATCGCACATCTCTTACCAGCAATTCCCAGTTTGAGCGTTTTCGCTGGGCTTAGGGTGTGGGGCATGCCTGTCGAGGAACGCCGTGAACCCGTCCATGGGGGCTTGACGGCAGCTCCCTGCTGCCGACATCCTCGCCAAGCATGCCCCACACCCTATTTGATCCCCAAATTGGGAATTGCTGATCTCTTACTCTTTAGGAACGAGCATGAAATAACTTCGATAACTTCTGGGAGGGGGTTCGGTAGCTCGCTTGATAGGTGTCGGCGGCAGGGCAGATTTTTGCTCCTGCAAAATCTGCATTCATGCCATCCTTGGCAATCAGTCGCCGCCGTCAAGCCTACATGGAAGTATTCACCCAGCACCTAAATTCCATAGTCCATTGGCTATGGTTAACTACCGTGGATAATTTAGGTGCTGGGTTCACGGCGTCCTGTCAAGCGAGTCACCAAACCGCCACAAAACCCTACTACTTGTAGCAGTTATTTTGTGCATATTCCTTAGACGGTTTTTTCGATCGAAAAGAAGTAGCAAAAGCGATAAATAAAAACCAATGAAAAAAAATTTTCGGATACCTTTATAATTATTCCCAATGATGATTACCCTTCAAACGTTTAACAAATGATGGCAAAAACCGGGTCTTACCGGATATTAATGGTGGAAGACGATCCCGGCGATGCTAATTTGGTGCGCCAGGCTTTGCGTGCGTCTCGGGACGTCCATTTCGAAATTATTTGGTCGACAACCTTGACCGAGGCTAAACGCCAGTTGCAGGACGGATCGCTCGATGTAGTTTTGCTCGATTTGACCTTGTCCGACTCGAGTGGGCTCGATACCGTAGATGCGGTTCGTCAAGCCGCCCGGACTTTACCGTTGATTGTCTTGACCGGTAATGACGATAGTCAATTCGCATTGCGGACATTGGATTGCGGAGCCCAGGATTATTTAGTCAAAGGTCGTTTCGAAACAGACGGATTGGTGCGTGCGATTCGTTATGCGGTTAGCCGAGGACGCCTTGAACAACGTTTGGCCGAAACCGGCATGCATTTGCGTACGTTAATCAATGCGATGCCGGATATTGTTTGCTTTAAGGATGGCGAAGGGCGTTGGCTCGAAGCAAACGATTTCGATTTGAAATTATTCGGTTTGGAGCATGTCGATTATCGAGGTAAAAAAGATTCCGAGTTAGCGGCTTACCAAGACTTTTATAAAGAGGCTTTTTTGGCCTGTGAAGCCAGCGACGAAAAAGCTTGGCAATCCGGTGTAATTTCCCGGGCTGAAGAAGAAATTCCCCGCCCCGACGGATCTTCGCGAACGTTTGAGATCGTTAAAATTCCGTTGTTTCATGAAGATGGTCGCCGTAAAGGCTTGGTTGTTGTTGGGCGCGATATTAACGAGCGTAAACAAGCCGAGGCGCGCCATAGACTTTCCACTCGTGTCTTTGAGACGGCCGGCGAAGCGATCATGGTGACTGATGCCGATGCGAACATTATTACCGTTAATCCGGCCTTTACGCGCATTACCGGTTATACCGAAGCTGAAGTGCAAGGAAAAAACCCTCGCCTTTTAAATTCAGGGCGATATAGTAAATTGTTTTGGGCTGAAATGTGGCGATCGTTGCAGAATAAAGGGGAATGGGCCGGCGAAATCTGGAATCGACGCAAGAATGGAGAGCTGTTTCTGGAATGGGAAACGATCAGCGCGGTTAGGGATGAGCGAGGAAACGTGACGCAATATATCGCCGTATTTGCCGATCTAAGCGAAATCAGGCGCGCACAAGAGGCGGCCGAAAAACTGGCGTGGCGCGATCCGCTGACCGGTCTTGGCAACCGTGCTCTGTTCTTGAAGGAATTGGAGCAAACCTTGATTAGTACTGATCGGGAAGGTCGATGTGCCGGCGTGCTCATATTAAATCTTGACCGTTTTAAGGATATTAATGAAGCTCGCGGACTGGCGATCGGCGATGAATTACTTAAAACCGTTGCTAACCGCTTGTTTGATGCATTGAGTGATGATGATTTATTGGCAAGATTGGATTCCGACGAATTTGCCGTTTTGCTGACACGCCAATCGCCTACGCAAGAAGCGTTCGGACGAGAAGCGTTAGCTCTGGCGGAAAAACTGCGAGCTGAATTGCGCCGCGGTTTCGAGGTCGACAAAGAGCTATTGCATCTCGATGCTGCGGTCGGAATCGCACTGTGTTCCGAAGGGAACGGTGAAACAGCAATCGATATATTACGCCAGTCCGATATGGCCATGCATCGCGCTAAAACAGAAGGCGGAGGACGTGTTGTGTTCTTCGAAACTGCGATGGGTGATGCGGTCAAGGAGCGTTTCAAGCTCGAAGGCGAATTGCGTACGGCGATCGCCGAAGGACAACTCAAACTTTATTTGCAGCCACAGGTCGATAGCGACGGTGTCCAGGTTGGAGCGGAATCTCTAGTGCGCTGGCAACACCCCGAACGAGGCTTGATCATGCCCGGAGTATTCATTCCGCTGGCCGAAGCCACCGATTTGATAGTAGCGCTCGATCGCTGGATGCTTGGTTCGGTTTGCAGGATATTGGCCGAACTCGATGGCGAAGGCTGTTCGATTCGGCTTTCGGTTAATATCAGTCCAAGGCATTTTGAACGCTCGGATTTCGTGGGGGAAATAAAGCGGCAATTGATGTTGAGCGGTGCCGATCCGACACATTTGGTTTTGGAAGTGACCGAAGGATTAATGATCGGTAATCTCGAAGATGTAGTGGCTAAAATGACTACGTTGTCGACGATGGGCATTCATTTTTCGATGGATGATTTCGGTACCGGCTATTCGAGCTTGGCTTATTTAAAACGCTTGCCGATACATGAAATAAAAATTGATAAAAGTTTCATTCAAGATGCGCCAACCGATCCGAACGATGCCGCATTGGTCGAAACTATTTTAGCGGTTGCGCAACATTTGAGCTTGCAAGTAGTGGCTGAAGGGGTGGAAACTCGAGCGCAGAGCGATTTTTTGAAAGCTCGCGGCCGAGTGATTTATCAAGGGTACTTATACGGTAAACCCGAGCCGGCGGAAAGTTGGTTGCAACGCTTGAGAGATCAGTAAGAGGCAGCACGAATTGTCGAAGTTGTTTGTTAAGTTATTATTACTTAGGAACATGCACAAAATAACTTCTACAAGTAGTAGGCTTTGCGGCGGTTCGGTGACTCGCTTGACAGGACGCCGTGAATACGTCCATGTAGGCTTGACGGCGGGGTATCTGATTGCCAGGGATGGCATGAATGCAGATTTTGCAGGAGCAAAAATCTGCCTTGCCGCCGACACCTGTCAATCGAGCCTCCGCTCCCCCTTCCAACAGTTGTCGAAGTTATTTCATGCTCGTTCCTTAGTCATTAGCATTGAACTATCGTTTGTTGAACACCGGATGGTCCGATGAAAAAGCTTGCCGGAATAGACAAAAACGCTTCTAACTGTGTCGGACTAGTTTTTTTGTGCATTCTTTTTGAGTCAACTGTTTTGGCAGAACCTCTGAAAATAGGCGTCTTGGCTTATCGTTCTAAAGACTATATTCAGAAGCAATATCAACCGCTAGCGGATATTTTGAATCAAGCGGTTCCGGATTGCGAATTTAGTGTCGAGGCAATGGATTATGAGGAGTTGGAGCAGGCAGTCGCGACGCGTCAAATCGATCTTATTTTAACGAATCCATCCCATTATTGGCTAATGGCTTACCGAAGCGGTTTGTCGGCGCCTTTGGCAACTTTGGTTAAAAGTGAGGGTGATCGAGCGCTTTCAGCATTTGGCGGCGTTATTTTTACACTGGCCGATCGTAAACAGCTTCGGCATCTGTCCGATTTGCGCGGAAAAACTGTTGCCGTTGCTACGACCCGGTCGCTGGGCGGCTACCAAATGCAGGCTCATGAATTAATGAAAAATAATTTATATGCCGGTCAGGATTTTAAGCCATTGATAACAGGGATGCCTCATGACCGGGTCATAGAAGCCGTATTTAACGGCGATGCCGAGGTCGGTTTTGTGCGTAGCGGTGTGCTTGAGTCGATGGCTCTGCAAGGAAAACTCGACCTGACCCGAGTGCATGTACTAAATCGTCAAGATTTACCCGATTTTCCTGCTGCGATATCGACGCGTTTGTTTCCCGAATGGCCTATTGCGTCTTTGCCTCATATTAACGAAACGCTGGCTCGTCGTGTTGTAGCCGCTTTATTCTTATTAACCGACAATCCCGAGGTTACGCACCAATTAGCAATTCGTGGTTTTACCATTCCGGCCGATTACACCGCTGTGGCGGATTTGTTGCGAGACTTGCGTTTACCTCCTTTCGATTCGCCCCCCCGTTTTACGCTTGAGGATGTTTGGCAGCGTTACTCGCTGCAAATTATTTCCGCTGTAGTCATTGCCGCTTTGATCTCGTTATTGAGTTTGAGTCTATGGAGGGTCAATAAGAAATTACAGGCGGAACGTCGGCGTGTGTTACAAAAGACCGAGCTTTTGACGCAAACGCGTAATACGCTGGAGGCGATTATTAAAGGAACGTCGTCCGTTGTTGGGGAAACTTTTTTTGCATCGTTGGTTGAATGCTTGGCGAACGTATTGAACATGCGTTTTGCTTTCGTTGCCGAAATAGATGGCAATGATTTTCGAAAAGCGCGAACGATCGCGTTTTGGAACGGTGAAATGGTCGGCGAAAATTTTAGTTACGATATTTGCGGCACGCCTTGCGAGAATGTTATCAAAAAACGGATTAGCGTGTTTTCCGAAAAAGTCGCCGAGTATTTTCCGGATGATGTTTGGCTAAAACAAAACGCCGTAGAAAGTTATGTAGGAATACCGTTGTCGGATAGTCAGGGCCAATTTTTGGGGCATATGGGGGTGATGGATGTCAAGCCGATCGAAGGCCCCGAATTCATGTTGTCTCTATTGAAAGTGTTTGCAACGCGTGCCGCGAGTGAAATGGAGCGTCGGCATGCGACCGAGCAACTCGAGCGAAAAACTGAAGCCTTGCAGCAATCGAATGCCGATCTCGAACAATTTGCTTACAGCGTTTCTCATGATATGCGTCAGCCCTTGCGAAGTATCACCGGGCATTTGCAATTCTTAGCGAACGATTTGAATAATAAATTGGACGAAGACGGTCAGCTTAATTTTAATTTCGTGCTTGAAGGGGCTAAACGCATGGATGCGATGATTATGTCATTACTCGAGTTTTCCCGTGTCGGTCGTAAAACCGAGGCGATGCGCCGGATAGAAAGTCTCGAGGTGCTCAACGAGTCGCTCGCCGGTTTGGCGGCCATCATCAACGAGTCGAAGGCTATCATCGATATCGACGGCGAATGGCCGCAAGTGTATGCGAGTCCGGATGAAATGATTCGTTTGTTTCAGAATTTGATCGGCAATGCGGTTAAATATTGCGAAGGACATAAGCCGCATCTGGAAATAAATTCAAAGCGGGACAATAGCATTTGGCAAGTGCGTATCAAGGATAATGGCATTGGCATCGATCCGGCGCAGATTGATCGTTTGTTCGCTTTTTTCAGCCGCTTGCAACCGCGAACGCGTTTCGAGGGTACCGGAATGGGCTTGGCCTTATGCCGGCGCATTGTCGAGCACCATGGTGGGCGAATTTGGGCCGAATCGAAAGGCGAGGGTTATGGTAGTCTGTTCGCATTCGAAATACCGCTAGAGACGTCTTTGATCGAAAGCAAGACTTAGCCGAAAAATCTTTTCAAGAGTTGGAAAATAGACACTATTGGCACGGATAGACATTGATCCCACAAAGTATGTCCGTTCAATTTATACTCATCGTAGATGAAAATTCGGCCTCGGGGTGCCCGTTAAAGGACGCCGTAAACCCAGCACCTAAATTCCATAGCCTATTGGCCATGATTGATTACATAGATAATTTAGGTGCTGGGTAAATACGTCCATGTAGGCTCTATGCCAGCTCCATGCTGGCAAAGCCTTTATGAACGCTATGGATGGCGTGAATGTCGATTTTGCAGGAGCAAAAATCGACCTAGCACCCCGAGGCCTCCTCCGGCACTGCCGAAATTTGAAGTGCGGAAGGTATAGCTTTATTTTCCTCACAGCAATGACTTTACTTTAGACAATTCAGACATGACATTTAAAACGATAGAATCCTGTGTCGGCAATACTCCTCTGGTTAAATTACAACGCTTGCCCGGAGATTCGTCGAATATTATTTTAGCCAAACTGGAAGGTAATAATCCAGCCGGTTCGGTAAAGGACCGGCCTGCGCTGAGTATGATCAAACATGCCGAAGCGCGTGGAGAAATCAAGCCGGGCGATCGCTTGATCGAGGCGACCAGCGGTAATACCGGTATCGCATTGGCCATGGCGGCCGCGATTAAAGGCTATAAAATGACCTTGATCATGCCGGATAACATGAGCGAGGAACGTAGAGCATCGATGAAGGCTTACGGCGCCGAGATCATCTTGACGCCATCCGCATCGAGCATGGAAGGGGCAATCGATTTGGCCCGGCAAATGGAGCGTGAAGGCAAGGGCCGAATTCTCGACCAGTTTGCCAATCCGGACAATCCGCGCGCGCATTATGAAGGTACCGGTCCTGAAATATGGCGCGATACCGAAGGCCGTATCACGCATTTCGTCAGCTCGATGGGCACGACCGGGACGATCATGGGGACATCGAGCTATCTGAAAGAACAAGATCCCGCAATTCAAATCGTCGGCGTTCAGCCGAAAGGCGATTCGAAAATCCCTGGCATTCGGCGATGGCCGAAAGAATATTTACCGAAAATCTATGACCGAAGCCGAGTCGATAGAATTATCGATATCGATCAAATAACCGCCGAACACACGATGCGGGCGCTGGCGACCGAGGAGGGTATTTTTGCCGGGGTATCGTCGGGCGGAGCCGTTGCTGCTGCATTGAGGTTGTCTGCAGAAGTTGAAAATTCGGTGATTGTCGTGATTATCTGCGATCGTGGCGACCGTTATTTATCGACCGGTGTTTTTCCCGGTTGATCGCTACGGTTATTGACAACTCCCTCTATACTCAAAAAATGGCTAACTTTATGAAGGTGTGGGGTGTGGCTAGCGAGGATGTCGGCAGCAGGGCAGAATTTTGCTCCTGCAAAATCTGCATTCACGCCATCCCTGGCGTTCGAGCGCTGCCGTCAAGCCCCCATGGATGGGTTCACCCAGCACCTAAATTCCATAGTCCATTGGCTATGGTTAACTATATTGGATAATTTAAGTGCTGGGTTCACGGCGGTCCTCGATAGACACATCCCATACCTTTTATCCTTTGACGGTTTTTCGATCAAAAGGGAGTAATACTCGCCATGAAAACGCTTGGAATTTCCTCGTGTTTGTTGATGTCTTCAACGGTAATGGCATTGGATTCGGTTGGCTTGAGAATAGCTACGATCGAAGCTGAAGGTTGGCAGCTTGAAGGTGTTGAGATTCGGTTGTCCGATTTAGCGGCGCCGTCTCAAAATATCGTTTTATCGGTGCAATCTCTCAGTCTTCCCGCGCCCTTCGATGAAATAACATTCGTCGGCATCGAATGTTCGGATTTCAGTTGGCGCGATGATGAAATCCATTGTTTCAAAGGCCGGGCGAAAATCAATAGTGCTTGGTTACAATCGCCGGCTTTCGATTTTCGTTTCAGTATAGGTCCTCGGCGGAGTGAAGTACGCATTGAACGGCTCAAAGCCGGCGGCGGCGAAATTGACGTGCATGCCTCGGTCGAAGACGAGCTCTGGGCGCTTCAAGTAAATTCGCGCGGCTTGCAAAGCGACGCTATCAAACCTTTTATCGATTCCGATGATTTTCAAATAGGCGCAGGGCGTGCCGATATCGATTTCTCTGCCGAAGGACCCGGAATTGAATTAAATAAGCTTTCCGTCCATGCCAGTCTTAAGGGTTTATCCGGACAGGTTACGGACGGTAGTCTTGCCGGCGAAGATATCGATGCCGTATGGTTTTTCCGGGCCGATTCGGTAACGGGCAATTGGCAATGGTTAAGCCGCGCCGAATTTTCCAAAGGAGCATTGTATGTCGAGCCCTGGTTTGTCAAGCTGCCGCCTGAAACTGTCTCGATCAATAGCGCGGGTACTTGGCATGCCGATTCGCGGCGAGTGGACATCGCGCATGTCGATTTTCGTCATCCAGGCGTATTCGAGGTATCCGGCAGCGGTCAGGTTAAAACGATTCCTTCTTTGAGTCTCGAGCAGGGACGGTTTTTTGTCCAAGCGGAAAATTTGCAGTCTGTGTCCGGCATTTATCTCGATTCGCTGCTCTTAGGTACTCCGGCAGAAGGCATGCGTCTGTCCGGGCGTTTAAGCGCCGACGCTTCGATACATCATAATACGCTGCTCGACCTGGCTGTGGATATCGATGGTTTAAACGTAAGCGACAATCAATCTCGCTTGGCTTTAACCGATGGAATCGGGTCGCTGCATTGGTCTGCTCGAGAAGGTCCTGCTAAACCTTCGGTCTTTGCTTGGCAACAGTTACAACTGGGTAATGTGCCGATTGACTCAGCTAAAATATCGTTTTTGACCGAAGCGACCTCGTTTCGCCTATTAAATAAAACGCGATTACCATTACTTGGCGGTGCTCTAGCTATCGAACGTTTCGATTGGACTGCACGCGATAACGACGAGCACGATTTGTTTTTTATCGGCGAATTGGAAGATATTTTATTGGAAGAGTTGACGCAGGCCTTGGACTGGACGCCGATGAGCGGAACGATTAGCGGCAAAATTCCCGGCGTCGATTACCGGGATAATAAGCTTGCTTTGGATGGCGAGTTGACGATTGATGTGTTCGACGGCCGAATTTCGATAGGTCAGCTTGCTTCTACCGGTTTATTCAGTGATTTTTCTCAAGTGTATGGCTCAATCGAGATTGATAATCTTGATCTGGAACAATTGACGAGCAAATTTAAATTCGGCGGTATTCAAGGGCGCTTGTCCGGTTTCGTTCGCGATCTCTATTTGGAAAATTGGCAACCAGTGACTTTTTTTGCATGGTTAGGCACGCCGGATGATGACGATTCGAGTCGCCGAATCAGCCAAACCGCAGTCGAAAATTTAGCCAGTATCGGCGGAGGCGGGGCCACCGACTTGATTTCAAGAACCTTTTTAGGTTTTTTCGAGACTTTCGGCTACGAGCGTCTCGGCATCGGCTGTTATTTGCATAATGGTGTGTGCCAGTTGACAGGTGCGGAACCGGCCGAGAAAGGGTATTACATCGTCAAAGGCGGCGGCCTGCCGAGAATCGATGTGATGGGGTATAATCTCCGCGTTGATTGGAATGTTTTATTGGAGCGTCTGAAACGCATTACGATGGCGTCGGACGACATAGTCATCGAGTAACCGGAGTCAAACATGAAAAAAATATCGATTATCGGCGCCTTGCTGCTAACGGCATGTGTAACGATTAATATCTATTTTCCCGCCGCTGCTGCGGAAAAAGCGGCGGATCAAATCATTAAAGATATACAGCAAACGACTGATTCATCTCAAAAGCCCCAAAGCGACTTACAGTCGTTGAAGATCGTGTTTTATCGATTGATCGACGGAGTATTGAATGTCGTGATTGCGCCGGCGCATGCACAACAAGCCGATCTGTCGATCGACTCGCCCGAAATCAGACGTCTGACCGCATCGATGCAAAACCGTTTTTCGTCATTGAAACCGTATTACGACGCAGGCTACATAGGCATCAGTTCGGACGGTCTTTTAGTGGCCCGTGATCCTTCTGCTGTGCCTTTGCGAGACCGAACTCAAGTCAATCGCTTGGTGGCCGCCGAGAACGCCGATCGTAATCAGCTCTACCAGGCCATCGCCAATGCCAACGGTCAACCCAATTGGTTCGCGCAAATCAAATCGACGTTTGCCGCGCGTTGGATCGGCAATGCTCGGTCCGGTTGGTGGTATCAAGCACCGAACGGCAGTTGGAGACAAAAATAAGCATGGCGCGGAGAAAAAGGGAACGTAAAAAATTACCGGAATCGCGGGTCACAACCGTGATCGACTCGCTGACGCACGATGGGCGAGGCGTCGCTCATGTCGATGGCAAGGCGGTATTTATCGATGCGGCCTTGCCGGGCGAGGAACTCGAATTCGTCTATACCGATATTCGCCGCGATTTCGCTGAAGGCAGAGTCGTCAAACTATTGAGTAAGGCCGAGTACCGCGTCGATGCCGAATGTCCGCATTATGATTTATGCGGCGGCTGCAGTTTTCAGCATGTCGCTTCAAGCGAGCAAATCCATATTAAAGAGGAATTGCTGAAAGAGCAGTTTAAGCGCATCGGTAAGCTTGACATTCCAGAAATTTGGCCGTCGTTGGACGGCCCGCATTGGGGGTATCGGCGCAAGGCGCGCATGGGCGTCAAATATGTCGCGAAAAAGGGGAGGGTATTGGTCGGTTTCCGCGAAAAGCGCCAACCGTTTTTGGCCGAGATCGAAAGCTGCAAAGTCATGCATCCGGTCGTCGGAACGCGCTTAATGGCTTTGTCGGAGATGATCGGCGGCTTGACGATCAGAGAGAAAATTCCGCAGATTGAAGTTGCGATCGGCGATGAGGATTGCGTGCTTGCGGTACGTGTGTTGGAGCCGCCGACCGACGAGGATAAAGAGCGAATGCGTTCTTTTGCGCATAAGCATAATGTGACCTTGTGTCTGCAGTCGAAAGGCCCCGATACGATCGCGCCGATCGATGGCGAACCTGTGGTAACCCCGACTTATGCCTTACCGGATCACGATATCGTTTTTCGCTTCAGGCCGGCGATGTTTACGCAGGTCAATTATGAAATCAACCGGCTCATGGTTAATCGGGTCATCGAAGCGTTGGATTTGACGAAGGATGATGTCGTGCTGGATTTGTTCTGCGGGCTTGGAAACTTTACCTTGCCGATGGCCCGTTACGCAGGCAAAGTTGTCGGTATCGAAGGCGATTTGCCGTTGGTGAATCATGCACGGGCGAATGCCCGCTTGAACAATCTGGATAATGTCGAGTTTCACGCAGCCGACTTGAGTAAGGCGATTGTCGATTTACCGTGGGCGAAACAACGTTATAACAAGATTTTGCTCGATCCGTCGCGCGCCGGCGCATCGGAAGTATTGCATCATTTCAAGCACTGGCAGCCCGAAAGTATCGTCTATGTCTCGTGTAATCCTTCGACCTTGGCCCGTGATGCCGGCATTCTGGTGAACGATTTAGGTTTTAAACTGGTAAAAGCCGGCGTCATGAATATGTTCCCGCAAACCGCGCATGTAGAATCGATTGCGTTGTTTGAAAGGTGAGAGCGGAAAGCAGTAAACGGTAAGCGGAAATTAGGACTTGACAAGTGCTTTTAATGCCGCATCATTTTGCTAACTGCTAACTGCTAACTGCTAACTGCTAACTGCTAACTGCTAACTGCTAACTGCTAACTGCTAACTGCTAACTGCTAACTGCTAACTGCTAACTGCTAACTGCTAACTGCTAACTGCT
>NZ_JBNGHF010000055.1:0-26229 GCF_050611805.1 Methylotuvimicrobium sp. | reverse complement strand
GGGAAGCTAGAGCTTCCTGAACAGGTTACCCAAGCTGGAGCTTGGGTAACAGCATCTAAAAGGTAATACACAATTTTAGGACAGCCGTTTAAAGGCTTCATATGCATCATGGTTAAACTGCCGAATTTAGGTTAATGGCAATAGTAGATAGGAATTGCTCGATCGTTGCGTCTAAACTGCCCGAAGACTATTCAAAAAAACCGGAACGGCTTCCGCCGGCATCGGCTTGGCGAACAAAAAGCCCTGCATTAAATCTGCTTCTCTTCGTAGCAGATAGTCTCGCTGCGCCTCGGTCTCAACGCCTTCAGCAACCACCTCGATACCGAGCGCATGAGCTAGGGCAATCGTTGCTGAACAAATAGCCGCATCGTTCGGATCGGTTTCGATATCTTTGACAAAGGTACGGTCTAATTTCAAGCGTTGAATCGGCAATAATTTTAAATAAGACAACGATGAATAGCCGGTACCGAAATCATCGATGGCAAGTTCCACACCGATGTTTCGTAAAGCCTTGAAAATCTCGATTGCAACTTCAGGGTTTAGCATCGCCGCCGACTCGGTGATTTCCAATTCCAAATCGCCGCCCGCTAATTCGTTTGCCCGTAAAACGCTAGCAACCCGTTCGACCAAATGCGCTTGCCGTAATTGCTGTACCGATAGATTCACTGCGATGCGTACATCCTTGAAACCTTGACCGCGCCAATCCCGTAATTGCGAACAAGCGGTATTGAGCACCCACTCGCCCAACCGGCCTATCAAGCCGATTTCCTCGGCGACAGGGATAAATTGATCGGGAGGAACATTGCCCAAAACGGGATGCTCCCAACGAAGCAGTACTTCCAAACCGATCACATAGTCATTTTCGGATTTAACCTGCGGCTGATAGTGTAAATACAACTGCCCTTTTTCCAACGCTTCATGCAGGCTATGTTCCAACAATAATCTGTCATTAGTGAGATGCTTCATCTCGGCCCGGAAAAACTGGTAATTGTTTCGCCCGACTGCTTTAGCATGATACATCGCGGTATCGGCATTTTTCATCAACAACTCGATGGTCTCGCCATCATGTGGATATAAACTAATACCAATACTGGGCGTGGTACGTAAATTAATCCCATTAACTAAATAAGGTTTCGACAACGCAGTTAATATTTTATCGGCAACATGGGCTGAGGCATGCGCGGCATTTTTATCGGTCAGTACAATCACGAACTCATCACCGCCCAACCGTACGACCAAATCGCTATCGCGCACGCTATCCTTAAGCCGATGCGCCACTTCGATCAACAGGCCGTCGCCTACCTGATGCCCCAACGAATCGTTAATCACCTTGAACCGATCCAAATCGATAAACATTACCGCCGCCTCTTCTTCTTTTCGGCGAACCAGCAGCATCGTCTGCTTCAGACTAATTTGCAGATATAAACGATTCGGTAAATCGGTCAACGGGTCATGATGCGCGATATGGCGAATCTTTTCCTCGGTGGCTTTTTGCGCACTTATATCGGCGAAGCTGGCGATATAATAATCGACCGAGCCCGACACGCTGCGCACGACCGATATCGTCAATAGTTTCGGATAGACGCAGCCATCCTTATGCCTATCCCAAATCTCGCCTTGCCAGAATCCCGACTCATTGATCGAATGCCACATCGCGCGATATTCGTCGGGTGTCGTTTTACCTGAAGCCAGAATACTGGGGCTTTTTCCGCGAACCTCACTCGCCGTGTATCCGGTTAACCGCGAGAATGCCGGATTGATTTTAAGAATGTGATTGTTCCGGTCGGTTATCATGATCGCTTCGCCACTGTGCTCAAACACATGCGCCGCCAAGCGTAATTGAGCCTCCGCGTATTTGCGTTGCAAAATGTTGCGCACTCGAGCCATCAACACCGGAACCACGACCGGCTTGGTTAAATAATCGTCGGCCCCAAGATCCAGACCGGCAACTTGGCTTTGTTCGGAGCTATCCGCACTGACAAATATCACCGGAATATCTTTTGTTTCCGGTCGCGCGCGCAATTCACGCATTACCTCGATACCATTCATGCCGGGCATCATCACATCCAGCAGAATCAACTCAGGTTTGTCGTGGCGCCCGGCCAAATCCAATGCGGCAGGACCGTTGACGGCAATTTTGATACGGTAATCGGCTTTCAAAGCAGCCGCTAAAACATGAATATTGGCGGGCACATCGTCGACCAACATTATGAGCGGTTTCTTCCCGGTTTCGTCCACCGTCTGAATCATTTAACTATCCTGCTTCAACAAGGTCAAAAGTCGTTCAATCGTGGTCATTGCGCCGCTGTAATCGAATCTGTCGAGTTGATCTCGCAAGCGTTTCAGCATTTCGCCGGCCTGGCCGGAACGATAAAGCACCGATAATGCATCTAGAATGTGTTCGGGAATTAACTCCTTCTCCTCGACATAGGGTAACAAATCATTTAATACTTGCGCGATCGCTTTTACATCGGAATCCGGTTTTTGGGCACCGCTCGTTTCAAGCTGCGTTAACGAATTGGCAATCGCGTCAACGGCCTGCTGTAGTTGTACAATAAAAGACCGGTATAAGTCGGAATTGGATACGGCATGTATGTCCTTTTCCAATGCGGCGGCTGCGTGACTCAACGAATCCGCGTCCAAATGCCCCGCCAATCCTTTAATAGAGTGCAGCATGGCTGCCGCTTCGTCGTATCGCTGTTCCTGCATTAGCCGGTCGAATTGTGCCGGCGAATTGCTGTATTCATCGAAAAAACCGACCAACAACCGGCGTAATAACACGACATTACCATCGACCCTCCTTAATGCCCGATCAATATCGAAGCCGGGCAAATCAAACAATTTTACGGCATTCGCAACTCCGGACCCCAAATTTACTTTGTGCGAGTCCTCTTTGACGCTCAAACCCTTGAGCCATTTAACCAAGACCCGTTCAAGATCGCTAGGATCGACCGGCTTCGCGACAAAGTCGTCCGCGCCGGCGAGTCGGCATCGAGCGCGCTCCTCGGGCATTACCGCCGCACTCATCACGACAACCGGCAAGGCACGGTAATCCGGTATCGCCTTGATTCGGCGAGTGGCTTCAAAACCGTCCATTTCCGGCATCTGCAAATCCATCAGTACCATATCGAAGATTTCTTGTTCAAGCTTGTCTAACGCTACTCGACCGTTTTCGGCAACTGTGACCGATGCGCCTCGATTTTGCAAAATTTCAACGACGACTTCTTGGTTGAGCACATTATCCTCAACCACCAAAATTTTTATACCTTCGAGACGAATCGCGCCAAGCACTTTATCTTCAGGCTTAGGAATCACGGAATGCCCTGCCAGCGTTTCGTATAACACCGATGGCGTTACCGGTTTGGTCAAGATCTTATCGAAATGGACCCTATCGGCTTGAGCTAAAAGCTGCTCTTTATCATAAGCCGTAATCATGATCACTGTCAGCGGATGTTTCAACAAGCCCTTACGACAATCCTTTTCGAGACGGTCGGCCACTTCGGCCCCGCTCATACCGGGCATGCGCCAGTCGAGCAGCACCGTCGAAAACGGGCAATTATTCTGTTCCGCCCGATAAATTTGTCGCAAGGCATCTTCTCCCGAATCCGATGTTTCGCAGTCCACCCCCCACTCGGTTAACAAGCATTCGAGTATCAAGCGGGAAGTCGATTGATCGTCAACCACCAATACCCGCAGAGCTCGGATCCGGCTTAAATCGAGATTATGCGGCGCTTCCGTTTCGATACCGACGCGAACCGTAAACGTAAAAACAGCCCCCTCGCCTTCAACGCCGGCAGCACCGATCGTGCCTCCCATTAATGCGACTATCTTGCTGCAAATCGCCAAGCCCAAACCAGTTCCGCCGAACTGCCGGGTAATCGAACTATCGGCTTGCGTAAACGGCTGAAATAAAAGCTCGGCTTTTTCCTGGGACAAACCGATGCCGGTATCGCGAACCGAAAATTGTAACAACAGCGAATCCTCGCCCTGATCGATCGCTTCGACTTTGATATGAATCTCGCCCTCATGGGTAAACTTGATCGCATTATCGACCAGGTTGTTTAGCACTTGAGTCAAGCGTAGCGGGTCACCGAGCAAGATACAGCCGGCCGCTGAATCGATTTCGAAAAACAGCTCCAAGCCTTTTTCCTCTATACGCGCGGCGAACAGATCGGCGACCGATGTCAGTACCGATTCCACCCGAAACGACACCCGGTCTATTTCAAGACGCCCGGCCTCGATTTTCGAATAATCGAGTACATCGTTAAGAATGCTCAGCAGGGCTTTCGACGAAGCATGCACTTTTTGCAGAAAATCTTTCTGCCGGGCATTGAGTTCGGTTTCCAAAACCAATTGCGTCAAGCCCAATATGGCATTCATCGGCGTGCGAATTTCATGGCTCATATTGGCAAGAAACGCCGACTTGGCCCGATTGGCCGCCTCCGCGCTTTGCTTGGCTTCGATTAAGGCCGCTTCGGTTTCCTTTCGAGCACCGATATCGCGCAAAAAGACGACCAATCGGCCTCCGCTAACCGGTAAATAATTGACGCTAACTTCGATATCCAATAATCGGCCATCTTTATGCCGATGCCGGGTTTCAAATCGATCCGCCCCGTTTTTAAAAATATTATCGAGATGCTGTTGAGTTTCTTCGGGTCTTTCAATTGCTTCGATATTCAGTATTGTCATGTGCCGCAACTCATCCCGTTCATAGCCGATTAAACGGCAATAAGCGTCATTGACATCGATAAAACGGCCCTGACTGTCGCACAACGCAAAACCGTCCTGAGTCGTTTCGAGAATTGTGCGGTACTCGGCCTCGGACTCCTTACGAGCACTGATATCGATAATCATGCCGATAAAATTGATCGGTTGCCCTTGTAAGTCTCGCAATACTGTTACCGTCAAATCCCCCCAAACCACTCGTCCGGATTTTGTGACGTATCGCTTTTCGAGCCGGTAATCGTCTCTTCGACCCTCTACGATTTCTTCAACCAAACCCTCTTCCATCGACAAGTCATCGGCATAAGTCAGTTTTGCGAAATTGACATCCGATAACTCGGTCGTCGAATATTCTAAAAAACGAGCCAAACTATCGTTCGCCTGCAACAAATTACCCACGGCATCGGCAAAAGCCATGCCGATACTGGCTTTTTCGAAAATTGTTCGAAAACGCATTTCGCTGTCCAACAGCGCTTGCTCAACCTTTTTTAATTTACCGATATCGACTGCTATCCCGAGATAACCGCTAATCATCCGATCGACATTACGCATCGTGCTAACGGACAACAAAACCGGAATCGCCGAGCCATCCTTACGCCGATAGAGCCATTCATGCTCATTGGGTTTATTATTACGCGATTTAACAATAATCGTATCGAAACCGGGCGTTACCGGTATCCCCAACTGTTCGGAAAACTCTTGCGACCGCTTTTCTAGCTCGTCAGAATCATGAAATATGTCGAGGTCTTGCTTGCCAATCACTTCGTCCGCCAGATAGCCCAGCATATCTTCAGCAGCGCGGTTGAATACGGTAATGATCCCTTCCGGTGTAGTCGCAATAATCGCATGCGCGGCATTATCGAGTATCGCGGCATGCAGCGTTAACAAATCCTGCAAACGCCGGTTCGCGCTTTCCAAATCTGCAGTGCGCTGATCGACGCGGAGTTCCAGCAGCAATTGATCTTCCGCCAACCTGTCGGTCATACGATTGAAACTACCCGCCAACTCCTTCAGTTCCTGCCAGCCTTCAACCGGCACTCTTCGATCGATATCGCCTCCGGCAATAAACCCGGCGACTTCAGTCACCCTACGAATCGGCAAAATTAACGCCCTGCCGAACCACAGCGCGGTAATACTCGACAAAACAAGCAATAGTACCAAGGCCCCCCAAGTGAACAAACGCAATCTATGAGCCGAGGCAAGGGCTTCGTCAACATCCATTTTGATAACCATCCCCCAATCCAAGGAGGGTAAATAACGCCATACCGCAACGATATCGACGCCCACGTAATCCTGAGTCACGCCCATACCGAGTTCACCCGATAAGGCTGATCGCATCGGACTAGCTGTTTCCGTCAATGGTACGTGATAGCGAAAAGCGGCCTCGCTAATTCGACTCAAGGGGGCGACATACAATGTTTGATCGCCCTCACGCTGCGCCAACACGGTCTCGCCGGTCTCACCTAAGCCTGTGTTGTCGGCGGTAACTTGAGTCAATCGATCGAGATCCAATTGAAAAGCCAGGGTTCCAATCGGCCTGCCGTCGCGCAGCAACGGCGTGACGATAAAAACAGCGGGGTTATTTCCGGAAGGTTCGTAGAGCGCCACTGGCGTCACTTGTGTATCGAGCAATGCCAAAGCGCCTCGCTGAGCTTCGGCCAGCGCTGTATCGCGTAAAAATCCGGAATTTAAATTAGTGCCGAGGTCACCTTCATGCAATATCGAAAAAATGACATTACCGAGTTTATCGATCAACAACAGGTCGTAATATCCGCTACTGTCTTTAAATCTGACAAAATCGCTTCGATACTTGCGTATTTCATTTCGATATTGCACAGAATCAATCGACCCGTCGAATAAAGCCGAAAGCGTGTCCAAGGCTTGATTCGTCAAAGACATATTGGCTAAAAATTGAGCATCGGCCAAGCGTTCGTTTAGGTAAGCCTCGATTTGATCCTGTTTTTTATCGGCAATCGAAGACAAATGCGTCTTGACCGTTCTAGTCAATTCTTGCTCGAACGTTCCGACGAACAAATAAGCCAAACCCGCCAACGGCAACGGCGACACCATCAAAAAAATGAATAAAGAACGAGGAATGATTTTACCTAGAATCATTGGCTGTCCTTGTGTTGCAAGGACTGATCTTCGAATGCGACATCGGCCTGCAAACCTTGACTCGCGCCGGCTTTATCTCTAGATGACGCGCTTTCCAACACCTGGAACCACTGCTCCCGAGTTCGATAATACGGCCAGGGTTTAGGACGTAGCGGCTTTTCGGTGGCAAAAACCTGCTCAAATTGCCCTCCGGGCTTCACCTGCCCGATGCGCACCATTTTCCAAGTATGCCGGGTCGATAAATCAACCGACCTAATTGCCGAAGGGCCGTTCACCGTTTGTCTTAAGATAGTTCGATTGACACGCGCCGCTTCGGCCGACCCTGCATCACGTACCGCTTGAGCCCAAAGTTTTACACTCACATAAGCCGCCTCCATCGCATCGCCAATCAAGCGGTCTTTGCCGAAACGCGCTCCGAATGCGTTAACGAATCGTTTGTTTTGAGGACGATCTATCGATTGAAAATAACTGCTTACCGTAAAATGCCGCTTGAGCTTATCGCCTCTCCAGGCTTGCATCTCACCCTCGCTAACACTAAACGACATCAACGGTATATCAGCCAAACCCGCAGCCAGTAATCCGGCAAAAAATGCCTTATTCGTGTCGCCGTTCAAAGTATTGAGTACGACATCGGGCCTTTGCTGCCGGATGTCCCGAACGACCGCGGCAACATCTTGTTGGCCTAAAGGCACATAACGTTCGGCTAATACTTGTCCGTCGATAGCGGTTATCAAATCACGAATAATAATATTTGCCGTATGGGGGAAAATATAATCCGAACCGACTAGATAGACGCGACTACCGAAATGCTCGAGCGCCCAATGGGTCCCGGGAACGATTTGTTGATTCGGCGCGGATCCGGTATAGACGATATTGGGAGACTGTTCAAGTCCCTCATATTGGACCGGATAAAGCAGAAGATGATCGAAGCGCTCAACGACCTGTTTGACCGCTTTACGACAAACAGATGTCCAACAAGCAAACAATACATCGACTTTCTCTTGTGTGATCAGTCGCTCGGCCTCATGAGCAAACACTTGCCAATCGGATCGTCCGTCGACGACTGTCATTGCAACGGGACGTCCCAGCAACCCGCCTTGGTTGTTGATTTCGTCGACCGCCAAGTTAATCGCATCGATCAATGGCGCCTCGCTGACCGACATCGTGCCGGTCAGCGAATAAATCACACCAATACGAATCGGCTCAGGCCCGGGTGGCGTTGCCCAAATCATCAATAATGCGATTAACACTACGGCAACGCTAAACCGTAGCAAAATAGTTACTATTTTATGCATCGAGTGCCGCTCCCAACATCGGATAATCCGAAAAAGTCTGTCATCCATGGCAACTGGATCCTCCAGCGCCTCCTTAAGCATCAACGAAATTTGAAGTACAGTTTCCTCGTTACCACCGCTCCTGCGTAGGAATGCGTAGCGACCAAGCGCTAGATTGCCGTGTCGTCCGAAAAAGCTATTGGTGTTTGAGCGATAGCGGCTTCGATAGTCGCGACGTAGGCGTCGCTCCCACAGCGCTTGTCACCCTTTTGTGGGAGCGATCCTCTGATCGTCCCTCACCTAACACTAGGTGGTGAGGGAAAGTCGAGATTGTTAAGTGACAATAAATGCTATCGAGGTCTCATTGGCTAAAATTGTAAAAGAGTAATTTTTGACTTATGTATAAAGATGAGCGGAGGACCGTGGGAACCAGAAAAGCCTGCCAGCCATGGCAATTGGATTCCCCAGCACCTCCATACGCTAATGCCGAAATTTGAAGTAGAGTGGATAATCAACTACAAGGATTATCGATGGTATAGACTTTTTCTCCATCAATACCGAGCACTTGCTCGCCTTTCAATAATCCCATCAACTCGCGGCCTGCCATTGCATAGCGCCAACCTTTCAACAATAATGATTCGGGATCTTCAAACAATAACAATTCCAATGCCTTACGATCAGCCAATATAGCCGGATTCAGTGAGTTCTCGTCTGCTCTAATGCGTACCAATGCCGTCAAAATATCCAAAATAGCTTCTTGCTGCTGGGTCTTTTTGGGGGATCGGCCATTTTCGTGCAGCGGTATCGGCGGCCTTTGCTTCGCTTCATTGATCAATTGGCAAAGTACTTTGCCGTACTTGTTGACCATGCGCTCATTGATATTATGGACTTTCAACATTTCTTCGACGGTACCGGGCTGCTGCTTTGCCAACTCGAACATCATATCGTCGCGCAACAGCCAATTTCGAGGTCTATCCTCTTTTTGCGCGGTTTGCTCGCGCCACTCGGCCAAGGTTTGTACGATTGATAATTGCTTACCAGTCAGTTTATTTTTGCCGCGAATTTTAAGCCAAGCATTTTCCGGTGAAATATCGTAAAGTTCGGGATCGTTCAACATCGCAAAATCGTTTTCCAGCCAATCCAAACGATTGAGCTCGGCCAATTTTTTGAGCATGGTCTGATAAATTTGACATAAATAAATCACGTCGTCGGCAGCATACTGTAATTGGGCCTGACTGAGCGGCCTAACCGTCCAGTCGGTGCGGGTATGGGCCTTGCTGAGATTGATGTTCAAAAAACTCGATACCAGCATCGCATAACCGGGATTTTCCTGAAATCCTAATAAAGGGGCGGCAATTTGCGTATCAAAAATCGGCTGCGGAATTTTACCTGTCAATTGATAAAAAATTTCCAGATCCTGCCGGCAGGAATGGAACACTTTGATTATCGCCGGATTATAGATAGCTTCGAACAGCGCGCTTAAATCATCCAAAGCGATCGGGTCGACACAAGCAACCCACTCGGGCGTCGCGATTTGCAGCAAACAAAATTTGGGATAATAAGTTTTTTCCCTGAGAAACTCGGTATCCAGTGCTAGCCAAGATTCCTTGGCGATTTGCCGGCACAATTCGTCAAGCTTTTGCGGAGTATCGATATATTGAATGGGGGTCATGGTTCGTCACGTTAACTAAATAAATGCAACACGGCAGGCCTTAATCTCTCAAACGACAGAAACACCAAGCACGGCGCGAAAATATGCGATTATCACTTAGTTAAGTTAATTTTGCGACTCGTATTTAGTGCTGCCTTTACTAGCTACATTTCGGCGGAAGAGTATTTGGCAAATTTTTCCGATAAAAACGTAATGATCCGCTCTCCCTTGCGTTCAACGGCCGGCAAACGCATTCGGCGTCAAAGCCGCCAGCGATTGAAATGCCGGCTTCGCGAAATAATAGCCTTGAAACAATTCCAAACCGAAAGATTGCAGCACACGCAGCTCTTCATAAGTTTCGATACCCTCGGCGAGAGGTATGATCGATAATTCACTGCATAACTGCAAGATCGCTTTGACGATAGCTTGACGATTACGGTCTTGGTCGATATGACGAATCAAGGCCATGTCCAGTTTAATGATGTCGGTTTGGATTTCGGCCAATAGATTGAGTCCGGAATATCCGGCTCCGAAATCATCTATCGCGGTTTTAAAACCTTGCGATTGATAATACCGAACGATTTCGAGTAAATGAGCATGATCCTTGACTTGCTCGCCTTCCGTAATTTCGAAAATAATACGATCAACCGGAAATCCGTAGATTTTGGCGGCTTCCAATGTTGTTCTTATACACAACTCGGGTCGATAAACCGCATTAGGCATAAAATTAATACTCAAAAAAGTATCCATGTTCAACTCCGAGGCCAACTTAATTGCTTTGGTACGGCAACTTTGGTCAAAACGATAGCAGTTTGCATCGTTGACTTGCTCGAACACCTTACCTGCCGGTTCATTATTCAAGCCTCGCGCCAAGGCCTCATGAGCATAAATCGACCGCGTCGTCGTATTCACAATAGGCTGAAACGCCATCGTGAAATCGAAACCTAGTCCGGCCCCGCCCGCACATTCCGCGCAGCCTAGTTGTTTATCATGGTTATCCGGTTTCATGTTTTATTAACCCACTTCAGTTTGTTGTTATTTTTCGGTCTTGCGTGCCGTACCCTTATGCACTCCCATGCTGAAGCGATGGGAACGAGCAAAAAATCCACTTACATTAGTGCATGCTTTACAATTATTCAGGCTATTCTAGTCGTCTTAGCCGATCATTTGGAATTGAAATACTCGACGCACTCGCTCAGACTATGCTTTTTATTACCCAGTTCTCACTTTTCGCGTGCGAACCCATACGGAACTTAGCTTAATAATGACCTCATTTTCACTGTTCGCGACATCCCCGAAAGCCTTGGAGCAACTGCTTGCCGACGAGCTGTCCATGCTGGGCGCGCAAAACATCAAACAAACCGTTGCCGGCGTGGCGTTCGAAGGTACGCTTGAAACGGCTTACCGGGTCTGCCTGTGGTCGCGCATCGCCAACCGAGTCTTGCTAGTACTCGATACTTTCGATGTTAACAGCCAGGACGACCTGTATCGCGGCGTCAAAAAAATCAACTGGTTCGAACACATGAAGCCGGACGATTCGATCGCGGTCACGTTCAGCGCGAAAAACTCGAAAGCAATCAACAACACACATTTCGGCGCACTCAAGGTCAAGGACGCGATCGTTGATCAAATGCGCGCGAAATTCAACAAACGTCCCTCGGTCGACACCGAGCAACCTTCGCTACGCATCAATGTTTATCTGCACGGCGAAAAGGCGCAATTAAGCATCGACCTATCCGGAGAGAGTTTGCATAAACGCGGATATCGCGATATCAACATCAAAGCGCCGATCAAGGAAAATTTGGCTGCGGCAATTCTGATCCGCTCGGGTTGGCCCGCCATCGCGCAACAAAGCGGCTCGCTAATCGACCCGATGTGCGGCTCCGGCACGCTCTTGCTCGAAGGCGCGATGATTGCCGCCGATATTGCACCGGGATTGCTGCGCAAACATTACGGTTTTAGCGGCTGGAAAAAGCATGACCCCGAACTTTGGCAAACCCTGTTCGACGAGGCTGAACGACGTAAATTCGAAGGATTGAAAACATTGCCCGTGATCGTCGGTTTCGACCAAAGCAGACATAGCCTGAATGCGGCGGCGCTACATATCGAGCGCGCAGGATTCAACGGAAAGATTCATCTGGAACGGCGCGAGATCGCCGATGCACGGCCCGCCGCCGGCTGGACGCCCGGTTTATTGGTCTGTAATCCGCCTTACGGCGAACGCCTAGGCAACGCGGAAGAAACCGCCGAGCTCTATCAAAATTTTGGAAACACCTTGAAAGCCGGATTTGCCGGCTGGCAAGCCGCGCTGATCGTCAGCGATCCCGAACTCGGATTCCGCCTCGGGATTCGTTCGCAAAAACCGATCACGCTTTATAACGGCGCGCTCGAATGTAAATTGCTGCGCATGACGATAGCCGATACGGCCTTTTTCATTCCGAAGCCGAAAAACCGCGACGAACGCCTCGCGCAAATTGCGGAAAGCGTGACCGGCAGCGGCGATACCGGGGCGGAAATGTTCGCGAACCGCGTCAGAAAGAATCTGAAAAAACTGAGCAAATGGGCCAAGCAAAACCGGATCGATTGTTACCGGGTTTACGATGCCGACCTGCCCGAATATGCGGTCGCGGTAGATCTGTACCAAGGCGATAAGACTTGGATCGTCGTACAGGAATACGAACCGCCGAAATCGATAGACCCGGACAAGGCTGACCAACGCTTGGCCGGTGTCTTGGCTGAAATTCCAAATTTGTTCGACATCCCGAAAGAACAGGTATTTCTTAAAATACGGCGCAAGCAAAAAAGCTCCGATCAATACGAAAAACAAGGCGACAACAACGAATTCCATGTCATCCGGGAAGGCGGCTGTCGATTGCGCGTCAATTTCGCCGATTATCTCGATACGGGTTTGTTCCTCGATCATCGTCCGATGAGGCTGCGCGTCCAACAAGAAGCCAAAGGCAAACGTTTTCTAAACCTGTTCGCCTATACCGGCAGCGCAACGGTGCATGCCGCGGTCGGCGGTGCGAAATCGACCACCACGGTCGATATGTCGAAAACTTATCTAGACTGGGCCGAGCAGAACCTAGCCTTGAATGTCGCCGGCGGCGATCACGAATTCATCCGTGCCGATTGTTTGGAATGGCTGGCCAATGAAGCCAAACAGCCTTATGCCCGTCAATACGACCTGATCTTTCTGGACCCGCCGACGTTTTCCAACTCCAAGCGCATGGACGACGTTTTCGATATTCAAAACGACCATGTCGAATTGATCGAAAACGCCGTAGCCTTGCTGGCGCCTGGCGGCGTGCTGTATTTCTCGACCAATTTCAGGCGTTTTAAACTCGATACCGAGGCTTTATCGGACCTGGTGATAGAGGACATTACGCCGGCGACGATTCCGGAAGACTTTGCCAGGAATCCCAAGATTCATTATTGCTGGAGGATTAGCGAATGACCAAACAAGTCAGAATACTCGTATCGGGCCGGGTGCAAGGCGTTTATTTCCGCGCCTTCACGCAAAAGCAAGCGAAGAAGCATCAACTGTCAGGGTTCGCGAAAAACCTGCCGGACGGGCGAGTCGAAGTAGTCGCAGCCGGCTCCAACGAGGCGGTCGAAAAATTAGTGCATTGGTGTCATAGAGGGCCGATCATGGCACGGGTCGATCATGTCGAAACAGAAGAACTGGCGGGCATCGATCTGCCAACCGGCTTTGAAATTCGGTGAAAAGCATACTTTATAAAAAGCGCCAATCACCGAAGCACGCGGCCTGCCCTTTATAATTTCCGTATTGATCGATCAGATTCCAAACCACGGCGTTCTCGATCATGAAACGGGCTCCGGTACTCGAAATGCGCACGCCTTGATAATGATCGATATAGTCCTGTTCTGCCACCTTCTTCAACAGACGACTTCGTTCTTGCCGATTGACCGGCTCCGCGGATAACCTGGACGGCGTTCGAGTAAATTCTTCCCAATTCATTTCGAATAAGGTCAATGCCTGAGCATTGGCATAATTAAACACGGGATCGTCGGCGGTGTCGTGCGAAACCACGGCGAATGGCGCATGAAACAAAGCTTCGGCAAATTCCTGACTCCCGCAAATGCCGTTAATCAGAGGTTTACCGAGCAAGCGATTATAACTGTCGCCCAATAAGGCGGCATGTTCTGCTAAAAAGTGATTATTAAACGAAGGTTTTTCCATTGATCTTAGAAAAAGCATTTCACCATGAAGAATATGAAGCCGCGTAGCCCGGATGGAGCGTAGCGCAATCCGGGAAGCTCGGAGCCACACCACTCCCGTATTTCGCTACGCTGCATACGGGCTACATGGCTAAACTACCGATTTTACTGTGAAAGATCGTAAATTTGGATTCATTATCTAATTTTTCGATATGCAAAACTCCGTTCAGGCAATGCCGGTTCCGGAGAGGGTGCGGTTGCTCGATCGACAGGCGTCGGCGGCAGGGACAGCCGCCGTCGAGCCTACATGGACGTATTCACGGCGTCCTGTCGAGCGAGTGACCGCACCCTCCCCAGGCCGCACAATTTCATTTGCCGGGCCTTCATGAACAATTAGAATAATTCTTTTATTCCGGACTAAGATTATTTATTTCGATAACCCTGATGCAAACTCAAGGCAGCGCCGCCATAGCTTTTGTGCCTTTACTCTAAAATGAGGTTCGTTTCGCTCGATATAACTTACCAATAAACCGGCCCAACGCCTCCCCCCCAAGCCGATGCGTTGCCCTATTGTTAGCGCATAAGACCGCAAAGAGCGAAAATTCGGCACGTTCACCGGTCGGTCTCTAAACCAGCCTTTTCTACGTAACCAAACCATCAATCCGCTGACATAAAGTATCAGCGGAAGCAACCCGACTATAAACCATAAAAATCTTCCCCAGGGCCCCAGCGCTTCGCCGGTATGGATCGGCCAGACAGCAATGGTCAATGCCTGACTGGATGTAAAACTATAGGGATCGCGCGCCGCCTTGATATGGCCGCTCCAGCGGTCCACCCACACGGTCGTAAAAGGATGTCTTCGATTGATTTCTTCATTTTGGCGCAAATCGACCCGATAGATTCCGACTGCTCCCGCCGGGGTCGTGATGCGCCTGAGTTTAGCTTTCGGAAACGGACCGCGGGCCAATAACACAGCTTCTTCCATCGTAACCGGCCTGTCATTCGGAACGGCAGTACTGCGAATCGGGGGGCCTTGATCACCATGCCCCAAATTATCGGAACCGGTCAAATTTTCCAACACGGAAGGAAAACTCAAATGGAGTCCGGTAACGATCAACATCGGCAACAATAACGCACCGACCAAGCCAATCATCCGATGTAGATCGAATGCCAAACGCACAATCCCCGAATGATAACGAATCTTAAAGACTTGCAAAAATCGCCCTTTGCCCGGCCACCATAAATAGATTCCGGTTAGAATCGAAACGCCGAACAACAAGCCGAGATAGCCGACCAGTCGCCAACCGCGACGATCAAGCCGAAGCTGCGTGTGTAGATCGTGCAACCAAGTCGTTAGCGTACGCCCCCAAAACCGACTGGCAACAACCTCCCCGGTATACGGATTAACCGAAACCATCAATGGCGCATAGAGTTCTCCGATCGTCTCGTGCGGTTTTTCATACCAAGCGGTCACCATGCCGCTCGACGTTTGCGGCATTTCCAATGTCCATGGCCCATGCCTTGCCGGATGGGCCTCTTTGACCGAAGCCATGATGCGATCGAGCGGCAAATAATTGCCGGCTTGGTTTTCTACCTTGAGGCTTGGATTCAACAAACCATCCAGTTCTTCGCGATAAACGCTAAGACTGCCGGTCAAACCAATCAATATGAATAACAAACCCAAGCTCAACGCCAGGTAAAGATGAAGAGTCAACCAGGCATTTCGTCCCGGCAGACGCCGAATAAATCGCCGCATGAAAACCTTACTATGTTAAAGAAACAGGCGGATTATCCCATACGCGCAGATCACTGTCTCTTTTGGAGGCTCAAGATACAGGGCAAACGCATTAAACCGATATGTATAACTGAGCTTGGACTTCGTCTGTAATGATTTGGCCGTAAATAACACCTCTATTTTAAGGAGGGTTCGGCTGCTCGTTTGGCAGGTGTCGGCGGCAGGGCAGATTTTTGCTCCTGCAAAATCTGCATTCATGCCATCCATGGCAATCAGTCACCGCCGCCAAGCCTACACGGACGTATTCACCCAGCACCTAAATTCCATAGTCCATTGTCTATGGTTAACTATCTTGGATAATTTAGGTGCTGGGTTCACGGCGTCCTGCCAAGCGAGTAACCGAACCCTCAACAAGGCTCATAGTTCCGGGACGTTATTTATTACGAAATCCTAAGCTATAAGAAATTGAATAAAGAGAGACGCTGTACTGTGGTAAACGTTTGCTGAGCCGCTTGTAACGATATTGTCTGTAAATTAAATTGACTAATAGCTTCGGCATAATCAAGGTCTTCCGTTTCGGACAATACCGTTTTCATGTTCAATAAAATATCTTCATTGTATATTTCTTGACGATCTAGCGCATTTAACCTAATACCTACCGATGATTGAATGGATGCAATTCTTTCCATAGCAACATCCATTTCTCCCAGGGTCGCCGATTGCGGATTATCATCTTTAAACTCATCCGACATCTTCCGAACGATATCGAGCAGATTATCGACTCCGCCGGGTGTAGAAGGGCCGAACACGCTCGCACCGTCATCGCCGTCGCTAATCTGCCTTGCATCGCCGATCTTCACCAACCGCCGAGTATTGTCTCCGACATATTCATAAAAAGGAGGGGCAGTCGCTGCACTGTCATACTCAAACGGAGCATCAAGCGATGCCAATCCGGCAAACAAATATTCGCCGTTGGCATTTTTCGTATTTGCCAAGCCTGTTAACTGTTCGTTCAATCTATCCAATTCGTCCGCTATCGCAAGCCGTTCTTCTGGACTGTTTATAGCATTCAAGCCTTGCAAGGCGAGATCTCGAATCGAGAAAACCACATCGGTTACGGTTTCTAGCGTAATATGCTCTAAAGAAAGTCTTTGCCGCGCCGTCCCGATATTGCGTTGATATTGCTCGGTTTGTTCGATACGTTGTTTAAAATCCAAAATTCTGACCGCGGCAACGGGGTCTTCCGATGGCGTCAAAATTTTCTTCCCCGATGACAGCTTTAACTGAGTCTGATTGAGCTGCTCGCTCTGTTTAAGCATTGAGTTAAGACTTAACTGATGGGAATTCACTGTTGAAACTCGCATGACTAATCCTCTGCTACCTGAACGCGTTCAGCATCGTGTCGAATACCGTGCGCGCAACATTAACGGCTTGCGCCGCAGCTTGATAAGAATTTTGATACTTGATGAGATTAGCTGCTTCTTCATCGAGATTGACTCCGGCAAGGTTTTCTCTCGCTTGGTTGGCTCGGTTGAATAATATTTCCTGAGCCGACCGGCTCACGTTAGCTGAATGAGCCGCAACACCGATTTGCGATACCAGTTGACCGTAAGTCTGCGTCAACGACCGGCCCCCGGTCATGAACGCCCCCGACTCCAAATCCGCCAATTTCAATGCATTGCGATTGTCGCCCGGCAATGCCGTTCCACCTGGCGGAACCTGTTCGGCCGCAGCGATCAAAGCGGGATCTTTTATTTCGGTTTTGATATTTTTAGCCGCATTATAAGTCGGCCGGATCAAAAAGCTGGCATCGCCGGTTGGGGCTGTCGTCACATCAATGTCCATACCGCCGACCGTCTCGGGAAAAGCACCCGAAATAGGAATATTCACGTTGTCGCTCAAGCGCGTCAAACTATAGCTCCCGCCAATATAATCGAGACGATAATCACTGGCTTGCAATTGATTAATCGTTGCAGGATCGAAAGCCGCGCTGACAGCACCGCCTCCGGGAAAAGCATCATCCCCTATTACAGCAATTTCCGGGGTGCCCATCGAAAATAAGTCCTGCCCGTCATTGCCATTCAAATCGGAGCCTTCTTTATGCAGATGATTGAATTGTACGCTCAAGCCCGCAGCAACCAAGCCTAATTGCTGTTGAGCGGGATTGAGTATTTCATCGCGAAAACGCGTCACTCCGGCCAGTTGTCCGCCGGTAATGAACTTCGAGACATTTTGATCGCCGATGAATATTTGCTGGCGCTCTGGCTCGCTATTGGAGGGCTTCAAACTTACGGTCGATGCATTCATTCCCAATACAAGCGATTGCCCCTGCCCGATGAATACGCTAACCGAACCGTCTTGCTGATCGACCACCGAAACATTGGTTAGTTTTGCCAATTTTTGCAACATTAGATCTCGGCCATCGAGCAAATCGTTCGGCATTTTACTTCCGGAACCCTGGCCTATATTGGAAGCGATGCGTTTATTTAAATCGGCAATACCCGAGGCCAACAAGTTAATCTCATTGACCATGGATTGCATATCGACATTAACTTGATTACGCAATGAATCCAATTGCCCCGCCATCATATTAAAGTGATTCGCTAGCGAATCTGCTTCTCCGAGCATGACTTGCCGGACCGGAATCGATGTCGGATCGCCTGCAACATCGTTCACGGATTTAAAAAACCCGCTTAATGAAAACGCAAGCCCTGTTTCATCGTTGGCAACAATAAAATCGACTTGCCTAGCCATCGATTGTAATTTATCAGCTTCGCCGAATCCTGAAGCACTGGAGCGTAACTGCCCGCTAATGAACTGATCGTAACTCCGGGTAATATCGGCAACCTGGACACCTGCGCCCATATAACCGGCACCGGTAAATTGCGCCGGCATTGTTGATAACTCTGTACGCTGCCGGCTGTAGCCTTCGGTATTGACATTGGCAATATTGTGACTAGTTGTGTCCAGCGAGCGTTGAAAAGCCATAAGCCCTGAAATTGCTGTGCCTAAAATTCCACTCATCTTATTGCCCTACTATTACCATTACATTGTTCTCAACTATTGCATCGCCACAACGACATTAGGTTGATAACTCGCCACATCATCGCTGTGATAAATTCTCATCACCTTATCCGCATAATGCGGGTCGGTCGCATAACCGGCTTTTTGCAGCTCCTGCATGTAGCGGCCCGGATTGTTTGCATGTTTCAATGCTTGACTGTAACGGGAGCTATTTTTCACTAACCGGACATAGTCGTCGAAACTTTCCTGATAAGAATCATAAGATCTAAATCCGGCGATCTGCTTTTGAGGAATACCTTTTTCGTATTCCAATGTGGCAACATTCGTCCGCTTGCCCGTCCATGAAGATCCCGCCTTGATATTAAACAAATTGAAACTGCTGCTGCCGTCCTTATGCTTGATCACCGACCTGCCCCAGCCGGTTTCCAAGGCGGCTTGCGCCAGTAGCACCTTAGGTTCGACACCCAATTCGGCGGCGGCCTTCTCGGCGTAACCATGCAAACGTTTGACAAATTGCCTTGTTGTTCGAATTGGCTCCTGCGATTTTATTCCTTCACGATCGATGGATTTTGACTCTATTGATTGTATCGGCCGATCGCTTTCTTTTATTAGTCTTGATTTGACTCCGGACGAAATCGGAATGAAATCCGCCCCATCCTTCTTTGACTTGTTTACCGATGGAAATCGCTGTAGCGGATTGTTCATATAATCGTCGAGCGTCATTCGTTCGGTTTCGTCGGTTTTTTCGCCGCCCAATTGCTTTACGATTAAATCGGCTAGACCAACGCCCGGTTTGCCTGATAAATGTACGGCCAATTGTTGATCGTACATTTCGCGGTAAAATTTGCTCTGGTCGTTATCGAGCATGCTGTCGGCCAATTTAGCCTCGCGCATACTTTTCAACACCATGTTTAAAAATAACGATTCAAATTGCTTGGCGACCTCATTGATCGCCCCCGGCGTTTCTTGTTTAGCCTGATTTCGTAACCGGGACAAGCCGGAAAAATCGGTATAGACATCGGCACTGCCTGGATTCAACACGGCTTACCTCCGCTAAATGACAATTAATTCCGCACGTAAGGAACCTGCAGACTTGAGCGCTTCTAATATGGCGACCAAATCGCTCGGCGCCGCACCGATATTATTGACTGCGGCGACGATTTCATCGAGCGATACGCCGGGATTAAACACAAACATTCGATTATTTTCTTCTTCGACAATAATATCGGTTTGCGGCACCACCGCCGTTTCGCCTCCCCCGAAAGGCTCCGGTTGAACCACTTGCGGGCTTTCACTAACCGTTACGGTCAAGCTACCGTGCGTCACGGCGGCCGGTTGTACCGTCACTTTTCCGTTGATCACGACCGTGCCGGTTCTGGAATTGATAATAACGCGAGCCGGCGCATCGTCTGCCGCTAGCGTCAAATTTTCGACCATCGAGGTAAACATGACCCGCTGAGACGTATCGGACGGTGCGCTGACTTTGACGGAAGTCGCGTCAATCGCTGTCGCAGTATTTTTCCCGAAAGTTCGATTAATTTCCGCGGCCATGCGATTGGCATTGGTAAAATCGGCATTATGCAAATTGAACACCAGAAACTGACCGTCGGCAAATGGCGTCGCTACCTCCCTCTCAACCGTTGCTCCATTAGGAATCCGACCGACAGCCGGGTTGTTGATGGTAATTTTGGACCCGTCTAAACCGCCGGCGCTCAAACCGCCCACGACTAGATTCCCCTGAGCGACAGCATAAACCTGACCGTCCGCGCCTTTCAACGGACTCATCAGTAACGAACCGCCACGCAAACTTTTCGCATCGCCGATCGATGATACCGTCACGTCAATGGTTTGCCCCGGCTTGGAAAAAGGCGGCAATTCGGCATGGACCGAAACCGCCGCGACATTTCGCGCTCTGGGGTCGATATTAGGCGGTAATGTCAAACCCAAGCGAGCCAACATACTACGCAGCGCCTGACCGGTAAATAAGGTTCTGTCTCCGGATTTATCGAGACCGACAACCAAGCCGTAGCCAACCAACTGGTTGGTTCTGACACCGGCTACCGAGGCCAGATCCTTGATCCGCTCGGCATGAACCGTTGACATTAATCCCAACCAGAGCGACGCAATGACTATTACATACTTTATTTGTTTCATGTTCAGTCCTCACAACCGGTAAATCCCTGCATTAAAACGGAAACCACGGGCTCATGAAAAAGCGTGCCAGCCAACCCATTTTGCTGGCGTCGGCAACCGCTCCATCGCCGGTATACATAATTGTCGCATCAGCCACTCGGCTAGAAAGCACGCTATTCGCAACATCGATATCGACCGGGCGAACAATGCCGGATAAACGCACATATTCGCTGCCTTGATTGAGCGCGACACGTTTTTCGCCGCGAACTCTCAAATTACCATTCGGCAATACCTCTACGACTGTTACCGATAAATCGCCGGTTAGACTGTTGCTTTGATTGGCCTCGCCTTCGCCGGTAAATTGATTATTTGTTGCCACTTCGGTTTCGACATCATGCCCTAGCAATTGAGCCGCTTCCATGCCGAAGATCATCGGCGCCTTTACCGACAAAGAAGTATTTTTTCTAGCTTCCATATCAGATAATTTCTTCGCCTGCGTTCTTTCGACCAAGCGAATTGTCAAAACATCGCCAACCCGTTTGGCGGTATGATCCTCGAATAAGCGCATATCGTAATTGGCTTGATAAATCGAACCGCTATTTTGGGCCGGAGCCCGCAAATCGGCGGGTTCGACCGGCGCGAACGCCGGGTCGCGCGTCGGTAAGGGAGTACAAGCTACCGCAAACAAGGATATGAATATTATCCATTTAAAATGCGCCATTACGGTCACCTAAAGTTGTTGCGTCACGTAGGACAACATTTGATCGGTCGTCGATATCGCCTTGGAATTCATTTCGTAAGCGCGTTGCGTCTCGATCATATTGACGAGTTCTTCGACGACATTCACGTTCGAGGTTTCCAAAGACCCTTGAAATACGGCGCCGAATTCGTTTTCACCGGGGATACCCAGTACCGGAGGGCCGCTCGCAACAGTTTCGCGAAACAGATTCTCGCCGACCGGCTCAAGGCCTGCATAATTGATAAAATCAGCCGTTTGAATCTGCCCCAATTGAACCGCCGCCGGGCTTCCCGGTTGTACAACGGAAACAGTACCGTCCCGTGTAATCGACAAACTGATCGCATCGTTCGGCACGGTAATCGCCGGTTCCAACAACAAGCCGCCTGCCGTGACGATTTGGCCCAAAGAATCCAATTTGAACGAACCATCTCGAGTATAAGTAATGTCACCATTGGGCATCAAAATCTGAAAAAACCCCCTCCCGCTAATTGCAACATCCAAGGAGTTTTCAGTTTGTACCATATTCCCCTGAGTATGCAATTTCTCGGTAGCGACAGTTCTAACTCCGGCGCCTAGTTGCAAACCGGTGGGAAGCTCGTTGCCTTGATTGGTTTGCGACCCGGCTTGACGAATATTTTGATAGATCAAGTCTTCGAAAATCGCTCTGGACTTCTTGAAACCGGTCGTATTAACGTTGGCCAAGTTGTTGGCGATTACCGCCATCCGTGTTTGCTGGGCATCGAGACCCGATTTAGCCACCCATAATGCTCTTTCTGTCATGATAACCTCCTATGATGACGAATTACCGTCTTTACCGGCTCTTTTATCTGATCTAGGCATAATTTATGCCATTTGCATCAACTTGGCGCTAACGCCCGCATTATCATCGACTTGCTTCATCACCTTAGTTTGCAACTCAAAATTCCTGGCCAGCTCGATCATCGCAACCATCGCACCGATCGTACTGACATTACTACCTTCCAAGGCACCTTGCGTTAACCTAACATCGGCACTGGCTTGCGCGACGCCGCCATTCTTTATATAAATTAAACCGTCGTTCTGTTTTTCAAGATCGTCGAGCGGTGGATTAACCATCTTAATGCGTTCAACGATAACCTGATTCGCCGCGTTCGTTTCACCTAGCGGAATGATGTTAATCGTGCCGTCCGGCATGATTGACACCTTGGAAGCGGGAGGCACTGCAATTGGGCCGTCATTACCGATCACCGGCAAACCGGCGCCGGTTTGTAGCAAGCCTTCCGGTGTCAAGCGCAAATCACCGGCCCGCGTATAGGCTTCCTTGCCGTCCTGACCTTGAACCGCCAACCAGCCTTCGCCGTTGATCGCGACATCCAGATCCCGGCCGGTAATTTGCATCGGCCCGGCACTTAAATCGACTCCCGGCCTCTCAGACATCGCATAAACACGCGTCGGAAAGCCAGGGCCGAATACCGGCATACTGCGAAATTGCTCGAAATCGGATTTAAATCCGGCGGTCTGCGAATTCGCCAAATTATTGGCGTTAGCCGACTGCGCCAACAAGGTTTGCTTGGCGCCGCTCATTGCGATATAAAGGCTGCGGTCCATGACGGGCTCCTGCTAGTAATTATTACCGTATATTCAGAATAGTTTGAGTGATTGTGTTTTCAGTGCTGATCGTTTGCGCGTTGGCCTGATAAGCCTGCTGCGCGATAATCAGTCGCACCAATTGCTCGGACAAATCCACATTCGAACTTTCCAAGGCTGCCGACTGCATGACGCCGAAATTGTTGGCGCCTGCCGCACCATACACCGGTTGCCCGGAAACCGCACTCTCCCCCCAGGATGTATCGCCCAACTTAGCTAAGCCCTGATCATTCGGAAATCGTGCCATTGCAACTTGACCCAACGGCCTTGACCCACCGTTACTAAACCGGGCAAACATAACCCCATCGCTTGTTACATCGATGCCGGTCAAATTTCCGGCCGGTAAACCGTCCTGATTCAATTCGTTTACGCTGAACGGACTACTGAGTTGCGTTGAACCGAGAAAATCGATATCGAACGACAACGGATCGACTTCGATATTCGGGTCGATCAATGAAAGGTTGATAGGACCATAGTCCACACTGGTATTTCCTGCCGATCCGACATAATTCAATATTCCGGACTCGGTAAAGGTTATCGGTGTAGCGGCCGGAGTAACGCCGACAGCCGTAACGCCACCGCCCGGCTCGATACCTCTCCCATTCACATAAGTATGGATATTCCACTGATTCGGCGTCGCGGTTTTGACTAAATACATCGATGCGGTATGAGCATTGCCCTGCGAATCAAAAACGGTAACCGATGTCGTATTGTTGAAACTGTTCGGATTGGTCGGATCGAAAGTCGCAACAGCAGGAACGTCCAAGCTGCCATTGAGATTAATCTTTGTATTGATGTTTTCAGTTGCCGAAGGTAAGCCTTGCGAAGTATCGATAAAAAGCGGCTGAAATACACCTTGACTGAAACCTTCCTCGACTGTCGTACCATTCGGCGAATAGGCCATTAAAAAACGCCCGCGATCATCAACGACAAAACCGTTCTTATCCAATTGAAAAGCGCCGTTGCGTGTAAAACTGGTCGGTCTCGGTGAATTGACATCATCGGCCAATGTAAAAAAACCATTCCCGCTAATTGCCAAATCCAAACTATTTTCGGTAAATTCGATATTGCCTTGGGTAAATTGCTGAGCAACTTCAGTTACTCGTACTCCGGAACCCGGTTGAGTTTTCGGCACCCCTCCGAAACTGCTGGCATAAACATCGGCAAATTCGGCACGCGATTTTTTAAAGCCCGTTGTGTTTGCATTTGCGATATTATTGCCCGTAGTCTTCAAGTCGGTCGATGCGGCCTTCAAGCCGCTTAATCCTGTTGCAAAACTCATGATCGTTCTCCTGATGAAATAACGCTAAAAAATCCGTCTGACATCGTTGAATCTCACCGAGTCAAGACCGTTTAAACTTAATTGAATACCGTTGCTACCATTGCCCAGAGTGACGCTATTGACGCCTGCATTGACATAGGTTTGTAGCGCAGTATTTTTATTATCGATACTCGCACTGGCTTTGATTTGATAGACACCGGGATTGGCAAATGTCCCGTCATCTAATTGGCCATCCCATTCGAACTCGACACTACCGGCCGATTGCCGCCCCAAATTGAGTTGCTTGACCGTGATACCGTTACGATTTTGAAATTCGACGATAAGGTTATCGGTAAGCCCGGTCAGTTCGACTTCCCCTTTCATATTATCATTGAGCGAAAATACGCCTTCCGAACCGGGTACAAGCACCGACCTGCCGACTAAGCTGGCAGCCTGTAGCGCTTGATTCGAACTGATCGAACCGGCAAATTCGGCGAACGATTTTTGCAAGTCTTGAATCCCGCTGACGGTACTGAACTGCGCCATTTGTCCTAAAAAATCACCATTTTCCATCGGCTTGGTGGGATCCTGATGAGTCAATTGGGTGGTCATCAATTTCAAGAATTGCTCCTGCTCTAACGATTGCTTTTTTACAGGGGCATCTTCGAACGTTCTAACGCCCAGATTTTTTAATGCGTCAAAATTGATGGACATTGGTTTCTCCTTTTACTGGCCTATTCGTAAAGTCTGCAATACCAGCTCCTTCGCGGTATTGAGCACTTCGACATTATTTTGATAAGAGCGTGAAGCCGACATCATATTGGCCATCTCTTCGACGATATTGACATTGGGCTTATAGATATAGCCGGACTGATCGGCCATAGGATGATTCGGTGCATATTCCATGACCGCTGGCGCCTGACTCTCGACCACGCCCAATACATTGACCTTACTCGCGGCATTTTGCTTATCCATGATATTTTTCAATTCCGCCGCAAATACCGGTTGCCGCGATTTATAGGTTTGATCGATGCTGCTGCTAACGCTGTTGGCGTTGGAAATATTACTAGCGACTAGATTCAATCTCAGCGACTGGGCATTCATGCCACTACCGGAGATATCGAAAATACTGAATGAGCTCATGATTATTCTCCTTTAATGGCCGACGTTAAACCCGAAAATTTACCGTTCAGAAAACGCAAACTGGCTTGGTATTGCACTGCATTCTCGGCATACTTGGCCTGCTCGATATGACTTTCTACGGTATTACCGTCCAATGAAGCTTGATTTGGAGTGCGATACATCATAGAAGCACCCAAGAGCGTGTTGTTTGCCGAGATATGTCCGGTCCGCGTGCGCTCCATCGGCAACGCATCCGGCATCGCGGTTTTTAAAACCGATTGAAAATTAAGGTCTCGTGCCTTATAGCCTGGAGTATCGGCATTGGCTAAATTGGAGGCAAGTACCTCCCCGCGCTTTTCGCGCAGTGCCAATGCCTGGGAATGAATGCCTAATGCTTTATCGAAATTAATTGTCATGGTAGTAGCCTCTCACACTTGTTACTTAGTAAATAAGCACATCGCATGCCACTGGCCATTTTTATTTACCTATCATGATCTTATAAAAAAGCACGTCAATTTTTTCACGCCACCAACAAATCCGACCGGCAATATCTAACCGCCGGCCTTATAAGAGGACAATGTTGCGGAAGTGGTGAAAGAGGAAAGAGGAAAGAGGAAAGAGGAAAGAGGAAAGAGGAAAGAGGAA